>NZ_JBKIBX010000027.1:63565-83620 GCF_046557895.1 Methylobacterium oryzisoli
CGCGCGGGCGCGCCCCTGCGCCAGCGCGTCCCCCGCCGCCACCGGGAGCAGGGTGACCAAGAGGGCAAGGACGCGGGCGCGCCTCATGCGGGCTCCACGGCCGCCAGCGCCTCGACCAGGATCCCGGCGAGCCCCGGAGTGGTGGGGAGGGCCTGCGCCTCCTCGACCGTCACCCAGCCGACCGCCAGGGCCTCGTCGCCCGTGACCGGCTCGTGGCGCAGCCAGCGCGCCGCGTGCGGCTGGATCACGAAATGGTACAGCACCCGCCCCTCGCCGTCGCGCTCGATCACCTCGACCGGGCTCAGGGTCGCGACGATCTCGGCCTCGACGCCGACCTCCTCGCGCAGCTCGCGCAGGGCCGTCTCGGCCAGGGTCTCGCCGGTCTCCACGAGGCCGCCGGGCAGCGACCACAGGCCGTGCAGCGCCGCGCCGCCGCGGGCCGCCACCAGGGCGCGCCCCTCGCGCACCACCGCCACGGAGGCGGCAAGGAAGGGCCGCGCCGGGTAGCGCCGGGCGGAGGCGTCCGCCGTCACGGGCGCCAGTCGGCCACGCGGCCGTCCTCCAGCCCGATGAGCACGTGGGCGTGGCGCCCGCTGCCGAGGACCAGCGGCCCGGCCTTGGCGGGCGCCGGCAGGGCCACGCGCGCCCGCTCGGTGATGCCGCCCTTGAGCGAGACCAGCACGAGCGCCCGGCGGTCGCGGGTCGGGATCGCGAGTTCGGCGGTGCCGTCGCCGTCGAGGTCGAGGGCGGCGCCCGAGGCCGCGTAGCCCGGCGCCTCCGCGGCGAGCACCGCGCGCCCCTCGGCGATGCGCCAGTGCTGGAGCCGGCCCTCGCCCGCCTCGGAGCGCACCAGCGCGAGGCTGAGCTTGCCGCTGCCGTCGAAGTTGCCGGCCGCGACCGGGCCGAGGGTGCCGGCCTGGGCCGGCGTCTCGGCGCGCAGCGCCCAGGCCCCGTCCCGGCGCCCGATCACCGCGAGGCTGGTGGCCGGGCCGCGCGCCTTGAGGGCGAGGAGCGCGAGGCCCCCGTCGATCTCGGCCGCCCGCACCTCGTCGCCGGTGAAGACCGCGTCGGGGCCGGCCGGCACGGTGGTGGTCGCCACCGGCACGGGCTTGGGCTCGCTGCTCGGCGCCACGGGCTGGCGCTCGCGCACGGTGATCGCCGGGGGGCCCGCCTCGCTGCCGCGGCCCGAGAGGTAGGCCGAGACCGGTCCGGCGAGCGCGCGCCGCGTGCCGGGCCACGCGTCCCGCGGCGTCTCGGCCGCGGCGAGCCCCTCGGCGGCCTCCGCCGAGACGGGCGTCGCCGCCACGGCCTCGCCCGAGAGGACCAGCACGGCGCCGCCGCCCTCGCCCCAGGCCAGGGCGACGCCGCCCGGCGCCTTGCGCCCGAGGAGGCCCGAGGTCTCGGCCGCCAGCGACGCCTCGCTGCCGGGGCCGCGGATCTGGTCGGCCCGGAAGGCGAGCGGCAGGGTCGCGGCCACGGGCTCGGCCGCCGCGGGCGCGACCGCCGCGGAGGCGGCCGTCAGGAGGAGAAGGGCGAGCGCGGCGCGCTCACACATGCTGTCCGCCGTTGATGTGGAGTTCGGCCCCGTTCACGTAGGACGAGGCCTCGGTGCACAGGAAGTAGATCGCCTTGGCGACCTCGTCGGGCGTGCCCAGCCGACGCTGCGGGATCTGCGCCACGAGCTTGTCGGTGCCGGGCGACAGGATCGAGGTGTCGATCTCGCCCGGTGAGATCGCGTTCACCCGCACGCCGAGCGGGCCGAAATCCGCCGCCATCTCGCGGGTGAGGCCGGCGAGCGCCGCCTTCGAGGTGGCGTAGGCCGCCCCCGCGAAGGGATGCACCCGCGAGCCCGCGATGGAGGTGACGTTGACGATCGAGCCGCGGGCGCGGGTGAGTTCGCCGCACAGGCCGCGCGCCAGCAGGATCGGCGCGAAGAAGTTGACCTGAAAGACCCGCTGCCAGTCGGCGAAGGGGGTGTCGATGGCGCCCAGGCGCGCGCCGCCCTCGCCCTTGGGGGAGATGCCGGCGTTGTTGACGAGGGCATGCAGCAGGCCGCCCTCGGCCTCCAGCCGCCGGGCCACCTCCTCGACGCCGCGGATCGTGTCCTGCGGGTCGGCGAGGTCGACCTGGAGGTGATCCTCCGGGCCCATCTCCCAGGGGCAGTTCTCCGGGAAGCCGTGGCGCGAGCAGGTGATGACACGCCAGCCCGCGGCGGAGAAGCGCTTCACGGTGGCGTGGCCGATGCCGCGGCTCGCGCCCGTGAGCAGCATCACGCGCCGGCGTTCGTTGCTGGAGATGGCCAAGGCCGTTCCTCGAATCCGGAGCGGGGCGCGCCCGGGGAGCGGGCGCGCGAACGAGCCTCAGGTCTAAGGCGCCCGGGCGGCGAAATCCAGTCTCGCGGCGCCGCAGCAACGCCGCGGCCGGCGCGCCGTCGCGTGCGAGCCGCCGGGGGCGGCGCCGTCAGGGAAACAGCCGCGCCCGCTCCCACCCGTCGCCCGCCCGGGTGAAGCGCACCCGGTCGTGGAGCCGGAAGGCGCCGTCCTGCCAGAACTCGATGGTGGCGGGCACGATGCGGTAGCCGGTCCAGTGGGGCGGGCGCGGCACGTCACCCTCGGGGAAGCGCGCCGCCGTCTCGGCCACCGCCCGCTCCAGGTCGGCCCGGCTCGCCAGCGGCTGCGACTGCTGGCTCGCCCAGGCGCCCAGCCGGCTGTCGCGCGGGCGCGTGGCGAAGTAGGCGTCGGCCTCCGCCTCCGTCACCCGGCTCACGGCGCCGCGGGCGCGCACCTGCCGGCGGCGGCTCTTCCAGTGGAGGACCAGGGCGGCCTGGGGGTTCTCGGCGAGTTCGACGCCCTTCATCGAGCGGGTGTTGGTGTAGAAGACGAAGCCGCGCGCATCGACCTCCTTGAGGAGCACGATCCGCACGTCCGGCAGCCCGTCCGCGCCCGCGGTCGCCAGCGCCATCGCGTTCGGGTCCTCGGGCTCGGAGGCCTTCGCCTCGGCGAACCAGTCCCGAAAGAGCGCGAACGGGTCGGCCCGCTCGGTGAACTCATCCTTCCTTAACTCGCCCACGGCATCGTCCTCGCATGTGACATCCGGATGCGGGGGCAGACCGGCGTCGCAGGCTCGCGTCGCGGCGCCGGACCGCCCCCGCCGTGAGAACAGGTGTAATGCGTCGTTTCGCGTGTAAAGGACATGGCAGGGAATGCGGCCTGACGGCCGCCCTCCTCGTCGGCCCGGCGCTGCTGGCCGGCGCGCTCGGCCTCGTCGCCCTGGGCGGCTGCACCCAGCCGCTCATCACCTTCGCGGCCAGCCCGGCGCCGCCGCCGCCGGAACCGGCCAGCACCGGCAGCATCGAGACCGGCGCGCCGCGCAGCTTCGGCACCGACCTGTCGGTGGAGGACTGGCGGCGGGCCAAGGCGGCGCTGGGCGTCGCCCTCGATCCGCAGGGCAACGGCCAGCCGGTGAAGTGGGACAACCCCGACTCGAAGATGCGCGGCATGGTCAACCCGACCGGGCTGCCCTACGTCGCCAACGACGAGATCTGCCGCAACTTCCTGGCGACCGTGATCGCGCCGTCCGGCAGCCGGTTCGTGCGCGGCACCGGCTGCCGGCCCTCGGGGGGCGCCTGGGAGTTGAAGAGCCTGAAGGCGACGCGGGCCCCGGCCTGACGCCGCCGGGTGCGCGGCGCGTTGCAATCCGGCAACACGTCGCCCACATTGCGGGCAGTCGATTCCCACGGAGCGCCGACGCTCCACAACGGCATTCCGGACCCTCATGCGCAACCCCTACGACGTGCTCGGCGTCAGCCGCACCGCCGACGAGGCGGAGATCAAGAAGGCCTTCCGCAAGCTCGCGAAGACCTACCACCCCGACCGCAACGCCGACGACGCCAAGGCGAAGGACCGCTTCGCCGAGGTGAACCAGGCCTACGAGATCCTGGGCGACGCCAAGAAGCGCGAGCAGTTCGACCGCGGCGCCATCGACGCCGAGGGCAAGCCGCGCTTCACCGGCTTCGAGGGCTTTCCGGGCGGGGGAGGCGGCGGCGGGCGGGCCGGCGGTTTCTCGGGCTTCGACTTCGAGGCGATGAACCGCGGGCGGGCCGGCGGCTTCGGCGAGGACATTTTTTCGCAGTTCTTCGGCGAGGCCTTTCGCGGCGCGGGCGCCGGCGCGGCGGGCCGCGGGGCGCAGAAGGGCGACGACGTGGCCGCCGACCTGACCATCACCCTGGAGCAGGCGGTCAACGAGGCGACGCTGCGCCTCGCGCTGCCGACCGGGCGCGAGGTCGACGTGGTGGTGCCCAAGGGCGTCGCGGACGGCCAGACGATCCGCCTGCGCGGCCTCGGCCATCCGGGCCGCGGCGGGGCCGAACCCGGCGACGCCCTCCTCACCCTGCACTTCGCGGCCGATCCGCGCTTCCAGGTCGAGGGCGCGGACCTGCGCCTCTCCGTCGAGGTGCCGCTGGAGGACGCGGTGCTGGGCGGTCCGATCCGGGTGCCGACCCTCACGGGCGCCGTGGAGATGAAGATCCCGCCGATGACCAGTTCCGGCCGCACCTTCCGCCTGCGCGGCAAGGGGCTGCCGAGGAAGGACGGCAGCCGCGGCGACCTCCTGGCCAATGTCGCCATCGTGCTGCCCGCGGGCAGCGACGAGGCGCTCGCCGAGTACGCCCGCAAGCGGCGCAGCGCGAAGGCCACCGCGGGCTGACGGCCCGGAGGGCGGGGAGGGGGCGTTCCACGCCGAACCGCCCTCGCCACGCCGCTCAGGCGTCCGGGCCACACCACCTTGCGTTTCATCGCCCGGGGGAGTGCGTGCACTTCCGTCGCCTGCGGGGGTCGGCTAAGGATGCCGGTGCGGAGCCGATCACGGGTGCCCGCGCCCGCGGCCAGGCAGGCCATTCCGCGGCTTTATTCCGGGTGACACATTTCTGGGTGACTCATGGCGGATTCGAACCGGGCACAGATCGAGGATTTCGCGCACGCCGCCCCGCCCCGGCCCGGCCTGCTCGCCGGCAAGCGCGGGCTCGTGCTGGGGGTCGCCAACAACCGCTCGATCGCCTGGGGCATCGCGCGCAGCGCCCGCCAGCACGGCGCCGACCTCGCCTTCACCTACCAGGGCGAGGCGCTCAAGAAGCGCGTCGAGCCGCTGGCGCGTGAACTCGACGCGGCGGTCGTCGGCCATTGCGACGTCACCGACCCGGCCTCGATCGATGCGGTGTTCGCGGCGGCGGGCGAGCATTTCGGCGGCTCGCTCGACTTCGTGATCCACTGCATCGCCTTCTCGGACAAGGACGAGCTGACCGGCCGCTACATCGAGACCAGCGAGGCGAACTTCACCAAGTCGCTGCTGATCTCCTGCTACTCGTTCACGGCGATCGCCCAGCGGGCCGAGAAGCTGATGCGCGACGGCGGCTCGCTGATCACGCTGACCTATTACGGCGCCGAGAAGTGGATGCCGCACTACAACGTGATGGGCGTCGCCAAGGCCGCGCTGGAGGCCTCCGTGCGCTACCTCGCGGCGGATCTCGGCCCCTCGAAGATCCGGGTCAACGCCATCTCGGCCGGGCCGATCAAGACGCTCGCCGCCTCCGGCATCGGCGATTTCCGCTACATCCTGAAGTGGAACGAGTACAACGCCCCCTTGCGCCGGACCGTGACCATCGAGGAGGTCGGCGAGACGGCGAGCTACCTCGTCTCCGACATGTCGCGCGGCATGACCGGCGAGGTGCTGCACGTCGATGCGGGCTACCACGTGGTCGGCATGAAGAACCCCGAGGCGCCCGACATCAACAAGATCGAGGGGTGACCGGCGGGACGTGATCCGGCTCCGGGCTTGACCCTGCTCAGGGCTTGGCGCCCGGCCGGCCGGGGTCCATCATGCGGGTCCCGACGCGAGGACGAGCCCGGGAGCCGCGCATGACCACCCCGAAAGTCGCCATGCTCACCGCCGGGGGCCTCGCGCCCTGCCTGTCGGCGGCGGTCGGCGGGCTGATCGGCCGCTACACCGACCTCGCCCCCGAGATCGAGATCATCGGCTACCGCAGCGGCTATTACGGGCTGCTCAAGGGCGAGGCGCTGCCCGTGACCCCGGAGGTGCGGGCGCAGGCCGCCACGCTCCTGCGCCACGGCGGCTCGCCGCTCGGCAACAGCCGGGTCAAGCTCACCAACGTCAAGGATTGCGTGAAGCGCGGCCTCGTGCGCGAGGGCGAGGACCCGCTCAAGGTGGCGGCCGACCAGCTCGCCCGCGACGACGTGACGATCCTGCACACGATCGGCGGCGACGACACCAACACCACCGCGGCCGACCTCGCCGCCTATCTCGAAGGCAACGGCTACCACCTCACCGTGGTCGGCCTGCCGAAGACCATCGACAACGACGTGGTGCCGATCCGCCAGTCGCTCGGCGCCTGGACGGCGGCCGAGCAGGGCGCGCTCTTCTTCGAAAACATCGTCAACGAGCAGAGCGCCAACCCCAAGATGCTGCTCGTGCACGAGGTGATGGGCCGCAACTGCGGCTGGCTCACCGCCGCCACCGCGCGCGCCTACCGCGAGCGGCTGGCGCGCAAGCGCTTCCTGCCGGCCTTCAACCTCGCGCCTTCCCACCACGACATCGACGCGGTCTACGTGCCGGAGACGCCCATCGACCTCGACCGCGAGGCCGAGCGACTGCGCGGCCGCCTCGCCGAGAAGGACTGCGTCACGCTGTTCATCAGCGAGGGGGCGGGCCTCGACGCGATCGTGGCCGAGATCGAGAGCCGCGGAGAGGTGCTCGGGCGCGACCCCTTCGGGCACGTCAAGATCGACACGGTGAATGTCGGCAAGTGGTTCGCCGACCGCTTCGGCCCGCGCCTCGGCGTCGAGAAGGCGCTGGTGCAGAAATCCGGCCACTTCGCCCGCTCGGCCGCCCCGAACCCCGACGACCTGCGGCTGATCCAGAGCATGGTCGATCTCGCGGTGGAGTGCGCGCTCAAGGGCGTGTCGGGCGTGATCGGCCACGACGAGGAGCACGGGGACCGCCTGCAGGCCATCGCCTTCCCGCGCATCCGCGGCGGCAAGGCCTTCGACCCCACCACCCCCTGGTTCACCGACCTCCTCGACGCGATCGGCCAGCCGCGGGGGTGAGGGTGGGGTGGGTTTGCCTGCCCGAGCCGCTTGGGTGGCTGCCCTGTCCACCACCGGCCAAGCTGCCGGCGGTGGACAGGGCGGCTGCTTACTAGCACCGCAACCGGGGCATCCTGTGGGATCTGAATATTGACGATCGACCAAATTTAGGTTCGAAAAATTAATACTTCTATTCAATTGCAATTTTGCTCCCAAGCAGCATAACGTCTGAGACGTCCGCTCGGCTTCGGCATCGGCCAACTGGCGCACCTTCACCTCAACACTCTGCCCATCGGTGGACACCCGCGCCCAGACGTCGATCGTCACGGCGCGTCCGGCATGGTGGCGGGATCGCGGGCCGCGTGGCGGATGCCGAGGATGACAAGTTCCTCCTCGGTGACCCGCTAGAAGATCAGGTAGGGATACGGCACGAGCACGAGGCGGCGCACCGTCGGGCGGCTCGTACGCTGTCCGCTATAGGGATGCTCGGTCAGAAGACCGATCGCCGTCCGGATGCGCGACCGGACGCGCCGCGCCCCGTGCGGAGAATGCTCCGCGAGCCCGCCGAGAACCTGCGCCAACTTGGCGATCGCCTCTTTCGTGTAGCGCAGCTTCACAGGCCGTATCTGGCCCAGACGGCCCGGACCTCCTCCTCGGGCGTGATCTGATAGACATCGCCCTCATCGTCGCCGGCAAGGCGGAGCAGAAGGCGGGCACACGCGTCCTGCGTCTCGGGGGGGAGGGCGCGGACGCGCGCGAAGGCTTGGTCGAGGAGCCGTGTCATGCGCTCACTATGTGCCTAATAGGCTCTCAGAAAAAGCACAAAGAAATCAGTTGCTTGAGTTTGCGCGAGACCGAGAACCGGCGCCCGGACGGCGAGGCGGACGACGCGCCCCACCCCCTCATCCGACCGGATGATGCGGCGACAATGTCCCTGCGGTAGAGTGATCACGGTAAGGCGAGCGAGACGGAGCCGATCGTCCCGACCGGGATGCGGTGGCCCGGCACGACCCCTGCGCCACGGCCGGTCTGGATCCCCGCGGCGCGCGGTCCATGCGGCTTCGACGCCGTGAACGGCCCCGATCGATCGGCCGTGCCCCTGAATCGCAGGGAGGACGCCATGAGGCATGCGCGGCCCGGCCCATCCTCGATCCCGCCGCGTCGCGGCGGCACGGCGAGAAGCGTGATTCGCGGCGCATCGCTCGCGACGATGGCGGTGCTCGCGGGCGGTCCCTGGGAATCCCGCTCCTCCGGCCTCGCGCCGGCGGCGGAGAGTGCGCCGCCCTTGCCCGGCTACCGGGCCTGCGATGCCTACAGGCACGCCCTCGCGGCGCACGGCACCGACGCCTCCTTCGTGCGGCAGGTCCACGGCGGACACACCTACGCGATGCAGGCCTCCCGGACGGCGGAGATCGCCATCGCCTGCGTGGCGTCCAACTCGCTGCATCAGGTCGGCCTCACGACGAGCGGCGGCCGCCCGGCCGGGACCGCCGCGTGGTTCGACCTCGTCGCCCGCGCGGTCGCCAGCCTCAAGCCGGGCCTCGCCCCCGACGAGGTCCAGGCCCTGGTCTCGGTCCTTCGCGACGGCGCAGGAGCCAAGGCCCGGCAAAACCTCATCAGCAAGGAGCAGTACATCGGAGACGATCACATCACCCTGCAGGATTATAGCCTACACTATACTGTATCGGCCAGATGCCACCATTTCGGCATCCAGTCCGACAAGCGATGGCCGTCCGACTGACGGCCTGCCCGGATCGGCCTCGCCGCGGACGCGCCGGGCCCTCGGAGCGGAGCGATGCCGGCAGCAGGCGGCCCGGAGCAGCGCGACCGCGCGACGAGCGCCCTGATCCTGCAGGATGCTCGCCCGTATCTGTACAGCGGCGCAGCCTTTACGGCCCTTTTAGAATTCACCAGCAATACTCCGAAACAGTTCCAATAATGGGGTGGAGATCATCATGCGGCTCGGCATCGGGACGAAGGTCCATGCCATCACGGTGGCGGCCCTCGTCGGCATCCTGGCCGTTTCCGGGATCTGTCTCCTGAGCCTGCGCGATCAGATCGAGCAGAGCCGGATGACCAAGACCCGGCACCTCGCCGAGGCTGCCCACGGCATCCTGAGCTACTTCGAGGGCGAGGAGCGCGCCGGGCGCCTCTCCCGCGAGGCGGCCCAGAAGGCCGCGGTCGGCGCCGTCAAGGCGCTGCGCTACGAGGGCCAGGAGTACTTCTGGATCAACGACATGCACCCGCGGATGATCGCCCATCCGATCAAGCCCGAGCTGGAGGGCCGGGACCTCGGCGAGACCAAGGACCCGTCGGGCAAGCGCCTGTTCGTCGCCTTCGTGGACGAGGTGAAGGCGCACGGCGCCGGCTTCGTCGGCTATCTCTGGCCCAAGCCGGGCTCCGAGGCGCCCGTCCCGAAGGTCTCCTACGTGCGCGGCTTCCAGCCCTGGGGCTGGCTCATCGGCACCGGCATCTACGCCGACGACACGGCCGCGATCCTGCGGGCCACCGCGTGGCAGGCCGGGAGCGGGGTGCTCGTGGTGATCGGGCTGATCGCCGCGCTCGCCACCCTGATCGGCCGGCGCGTGACCCGGCCGGTGACGGCGCTGAACGCGACCATGCACCGGCTGGCGCAGGGCGACACCGCCGTGAGCGTGCCCGCGCAGGAGCGCCGGGACGAGATCGGCGCCATGGCGCGCGCCGTCGAGGTGTTCAAGCAGGCGCTCATCGCCAAGCGGGCGGCCGACGAGGCGGTGGCGACCGACACCGAGGGCAAGGCGCGGCGGGCGCATGCCCTGGACCAGCTGATGCAGCGCTTCGAGGCCAGGACCGGGCTCCTCACCGGCAGCCTCGCCACGGCCGCCCGCGACCTGGAGGGCACGGCCCGGATCCTGACCGACACCGCCGCGCTGACCACCACCCAGTCGGGGCGGGTGGTCGTGGCGGCCGACGAGACTTCCGCCAACGTGAACACCGTCGCGGCGGCCACCGAGGAGATGTCCGCCTCGATCCGCGAGATCGCCACCCAGGTCGCCCACACCTCAACGATCGCCGAGAAGGCCGCGCTGAACGCCGAGCGCAGCGACCGGATCGTGCAGGGCCTCGCGGACGGGGCCGACCGGATCGGCGCCGTGCTGAACCTGATCTCGGGGATCGCCTCCCAGACCAACCTGCTCGCGCTCAACGCCACCATCGAGGCGGCCCGGGCCGGCGAGGCGGGCCGGGGCTTCGCCGTCGTGGCGAGCGAGGTCAAGCAGCTCGCCGGGCAGACCGCCAAGGCCACCGAAGAAATCGCCGGCCAGATCGGCTTCATCCAGGGCGAGACCCGCCAGGCCGTCGAGGCGATCCAGGCCGTGGGCCAGACCATCGCCGAGATGCGCACGATCGCCGGCAGCGTCGCCGCCGCCATGGAGGAGCAGAGCGCCGCGACGCAGGAGATCGTGCGCAACGTGGCCGAGGCGGCCGGCGGCACGCAGGCGGTGTCGGAGAGCATCGGCACGGTGAAGGCCGGCGCGGACGAGACCGGCGCGGCCTCGGCGCGCGTGCTCACCGCCGCCCAGGAACTGTCGCGCTACTCGGGCGAACTCGGCCGCGAGGTGGAGACCCTGCTGGAGGGGGTCAAGGCGGCCTGAGTGCCGGTCCCCGGCGCGCCGGACCCGCTCAGCGCGAGGGCCGGCCTCGGGCCGGGCGCCGGAGCAGATCTCCGGGACCCGGCCCGCTTCCGCCTGATCATCGGCGATGGACCTGCGCCAGGAAGGCCGAATGGATCCGGCTGCAGTGGCGGACAAACCGACGTCGTCGATCGTATCGCCCCCTTCCGAGGGGCGCGAAAACAGTCGATGATTGTTAAATTTGATATTCCGGTCGGATTAGGTTATTTTTCTTCTGATTTTCTTATGACTTCGCCACTGGCGGCTGACCGATGAATGGCTCGTGCGGCCCTGCGATGCGCGTCGATCGCTGAGGACGTCGCGCAGGCTTCTGTCCGACCGCGTGCGGGGGAGAACGCCTCGATGATCGCAGCGACAGGCGTCGCGCTGCCGCCCCTCCCGCCCGGCCCGGCCGAGGGCTGCGGGGAGGCGCTGCCGCCCCTGATGTCCGCCCCGGGCCTGATCGGCACGCGCGTCCTGTTCGGACGCAGGCAGGAGATCTTCGGGGCGGGCGAGGAGGCCAGATCCGTCTACCGCGTGATCAGCGGGGCGGTCCACGGCTTCACAAGCCTCGCCGACGGCCGCAGGCAGGTCAACGCCTTCCACCTCCCGGGCGACGTCTTCGGCCTCGGCGCGGGGCCGCTGCACAGCCATTCCGCCGAGGCCGTCGTCGAGACGGCGGCGATGGTCTATCCCCGCCGGCCCTTCGAGGAGGCCGCCCGCCGCGACGGGCACCTCGCCTACACCCTGTGGCTGGCCGCGCTGCGCCAGCTCGAACACGGGCAGGATCACGTC
The DNA here is from genome assembly GCF_046557895.1 of Methylobacterium oryzisoli. Classification (NCBI taxonomy): domain Bacteria; kingdom Pseudomonadati; phylum Pseudomonadota; class Alphaproteobacteria; order Hyphomicrobiales; family Methylobacteriaceae; genus Methylobacterium; species Methylobacterium oryzisoli. Next base: position 75,108 of record NZ_JBKIBX010000027.1, read on the forward strand.
CTGCTGCTCGGGCGCCGCTCGGCGGTCGAACGCGTCGCGGCCTTCCTGGCGCAGATCGAGCGGCGCTCGGTCGGATCGGGCTGGTTCGTCCTGCCGATGACCCGGCGCGACATCGCCGACTATCTCGGGCTGACGATCGAGACGGTCTCGCGCGCGGTGACGCGGCTGGAGGCCGAGGGCGCGCTCCTGCGGGCGGGGGCCAAGCGCATCCGGCTCTGCCACGCAGCGCTCCGCCACGTCATGGGCGACTGAGGTCCCGTCGTCCGCGTGGCGGGCGCCGCGCGGAGATGTCCCGTCCGATCAAGCCGCGCGGGCGCGACCTGCGAGGATGGGACGCCATCCCGACATGGCGGCCGGGCGAGAAGCGACCATGCTCCGCTGTCCCTCCCTCCTCCTCGCCCTGCTGATCCTCGTGGCTGCGCCTCCGGAGGCCGCCCGCGCGCAGGGGGATCCGGGCGCCGCCCTGCCGGTCGGCACGGTCGCGGCCCAGCGCCGGGCGATCGACAAGGCGTTCGACTTCGTCGGACGCGTCGAGGCGGTGAGCCGGGTCGAGGTGCGGGCGCGGGTGACCGGCTATCTCGACGCCGTGCTGTTCAAGGAGGGGGACCCGGTCAAGGAGGGCGCCCCGCTCTACCAGATCGAGCCCGACCTGTTCGAGGCGGCGGTGATGCAGGCCGAGGGCGCGCTGGAGCGCAGCCGGGCGGCCCAGACCCTCGCGGCGATCCAGCTGCAGCGGGCGCAGGAGCTGCTCGACCGCAACGCCGGCACGGTGGTGGCCCGCGACCAGGCCCGCGCCGCCCTCGACCAGTCCAAGGGCGCGGTAACGGGCGACGAGGCGGCCCTGCGCACCGCCCAGATCAACCTCGGCTACACGAAGATCGTCTCGCCGATCGCCGGCCGCATCGGCCGCACCAGCGTGACGAAGGGCAACGTGGTGGGTCCCGACAGCGGGGTGCTCACCACCATCGTCAGCCAGGACCCGATGTACGTCACCTTCCCGGTGAGCCAGCGCGAGTTCCTGCGCGTGCAGGAGGGCAAGGAGCAGGTCGACCGCAGCAAGGTCGCCGTGCGGATCCGCTTCCCGGACGGCTCCACCTACGGGCAGGTCGGGCGGGTGGACTTCGTCAACGTCAGCGTCGACCGCACCACCGACACGGTGCTGGTGCGCGCCGTCATGCCCAACCCGTCCGGCGGCTTGCGCGACGGGCAGCTGGTGCAGGTCTTCCTCCAGACCGGGGCGCCGGAGGAGAAGATCGTGGTGCCCCAGGCGGCGCTCATCGCCGACCAGGGCGGCGTCTACGTCTTCGTGGTCGAGGACGGGCGGGCGGTGGTCCGGCGGGTGAAGCCCGGCCCCGGCGCGGGCGGCCAGGACGTGGTGATCGAGGAGGGGCTCTCGGGCGGCGAACCCGTCATCGTCGAGGGCCTGCAGCGGGTGCGGCCCGGGGTGTCCGTGCGGGCGAACCCGATCGTCCCGCCCACGAGCAGGACCTGACCGATGCTCTCCGCCATCTTCGTCGACCGGCCGCGGCTCGCGGTGGTGATCGCCATCGTCACCACGATCGCGGGGGCGCTGGCGCTGCTCGCCATCCCGGTGGCGCAGTACCCCGACATCGTGCCCCCGCAGGTCTCCGTGACGACGACCTATCCGGGCGCCTCCGCGGCGGTGGTGGAAACCACCGTGGCCCAGCCGATCGAGTCCCAGGTCGTCGGCGTCGACAAGATGATCTACATGAAGAGCGTGAGCGGCAACGACGGCAGCTACACGCTCACGGCCTCGTTCGAACTCGGCACCGACCCCGACATCAACGCCGTCAACGTCAACAACCGGGTCCAGATCGCGCTGGCGAAGCTGCCCGAGGACGTCCGCCGCCAGGGCGTGACGGTCAAGAAGAAATCCTCGGCGCTGCTCGGCGTGCTCGCCGTCTCCTCGCCGAAGAGCGTCCAGGACCCGCTCTTCATCTCGAACTACGTCACCATCAACCTGCTCGACCGGATCAAGAGCACGCCCGGGGTCGGCGACGCGACGCTGTGGGGGCCGCAGGACTACGCCATGCGGGCGTGGCTGCGCACCGACCACCTCACCGGCCTCAACCTGACGGCGGGCGACGTCATCGCGGCCATCCAGGCCCAAAACGTCCAGGCCCCGGTCGGGCGGATCGGCGCGCGCCCGATCTCCGACGAGCAGCAGCTCCAGCTCAGCATCCAGACGCAGGGGCGGCTGACCTCGCCCGAGCAGTTTCGCGACATCGTGCTGCGCACGAACCCGGACGGCTCGCTCCTGCGCCTCGGCGAGGTGGCCCGGATCGAACTCGGCGCGGCGAGCCTCGACCGCGAGACGCGGCTCAACGGCAGCCCGGCAACGGTCGTCGCCATCTACCAGTCGCCCGGCGCCAACGCGCTCACCACCCTGACCGAGGTCAAGCGGCGGGTCGCCGACCTCGCCAAGGCCTTCCCCGAGGGCCTGGAGTGGAAGATCACCTACGACCCGACCACCTTCATCACCGAGACGGTGCACGAGGTGCAGAAGACGCTGGTCGAGGCGTTCGTCCTCGTCGTCGTCGTGGTCTTTCTCTTCCTCGGCAGCGTCCGGGCGACGCTGATCCCGACCATCGCCGTGCCGGTGAGCCTGATCGGCACCTTCGTGGCGCTGAAGGCGGTCGGCTACTCGGCGAACTCGGTCTCGCTGCTCGCCCTGGTGCTGGCGATCGGCATCGTGGTCGACGACGCCATCGTGGTGGTCGAGAACGTCGAGCGGGTGATGGAGGAGCATCCGGAGCTGTCCCCGCGCGAGGCGACCAAGCGCGCCATGGCGGAGATCACCGCCCCGATCATCGCCATCACCCTGGTGCTACTCTCCGTCTTCGTGCCGGTGGCCTTCGTGCCCGGCATCTCGGGGGAGCTCTTCCGCCAGTTCGCCGTGGCGGTGGCGGTCTCGATGGCCCTGTCGGCCATCAACGCGCTCACCCTCTCGCCCGCCCTGTGCGGGGTGCTGCTGCGGCCCCATCACGGCCCGCGCCGCGGCGTCATGGGCTACGTGATGCGCAGCATCGACCGGGTGCGCGACGGCTACGGCGCGGCGGTCGCCCGCATCGTGCGCCTGTCGGCGATCGGCCTCGTGCTCGCGCTCGCGGCCGCCTGGGGCACGGCGCAGCTCGCCAAGATCACGCCCACGGGCTTCCTCCCGGAGGACGACCAGGGCGCCTTCTTCGTGGTGGTGCAGCTGCCCGAGGGCGCCGCCGTCGGCCGGACCGCGGAGGTGACGGCCCGGGCCGAGGCGGCCCTGCGCGAGGAGCACGCGGTGGCCGACGTCACCTCGGTGATCGGCCTCAACTTCATCGACAACTACTCGCAGAGCAACGCGGCCTTCCTGGTGGTGACCCTCAAGCCCTTCGAGGAGCGGAAGGGGGCGGGCGACCGGGCGGACGCGCTGATCGCGCGGCTGGGCCAGCGCTTCCGAGAAATCCCGGGCGGGCTGGTCGTGCCGCTGGCGCCCCCGCCGATCATCGGCCTGGGGACGGGCGGCGGCTTCGCCTACGTGCTGGAGGACCTGCGCGGCGGCGACCCGAAGGAGCTCGCCCAGGTGCTGCGCGGCCTGATCATCGCGGCCAACCAGGAGCCGCAGCTCAACCGGGTGTTCAGCACCTTCTCGGCGACGAACCCCTCGGTCTTCCTCGACATCGACCGCAACAAGGTCCAGATCCTCGGCGTGTCGCTCGACGCGGTGTTCCAGGCGCTCCAGGCCTCGCTCGGGGGCTACTACGTCAACGACATCAACCTGTTTGGCCGCACCTGGCAGGTCCAGGTCCAGGCGGAGGCCGCCGACCGGGCGAGCATCGACGACATCTACCGCATCAACATGCGCAACCGCGACGGCCAGATGGTGCCGCTGCGCAGCCTCGCGGAGGTGCGGATCGTGGTCGGGCCGCCCGCGCTGATCCGCTACAACAACCTGCGCGCCGTGACCGTGCAGGGCTCGCCGGCCGCGGGCGTTTCCTCGGGGCAGGCGCTCGCCGCCATGGAGACGGTCGCGGCCCGCACCCTGCCGGCCGGCTTCGGCGGGGAATGGACCGACACCGCCTTCCAGGAGAAGCGAGCGGAGGGCAAGACCGCGATCATCCTCGCCTTCGCGGTGCTGTTCGCCTTCCTGTTCCTCGTCGGCCTCTACGAGAGCTGGACGATCCCCGTGCCGGTGCTGCTGTCGGTGACGGTGGGCATCCTGGGGGCCTACGCGGCGATGGTCTGGGGCCGGCTCACCCTCGACCTCTACGCCCAGATCGGCATGGTGGTGCTGATCGGGCTCGCGGCCAAGAACGGCATCCTCATCGTCGAGTTCGCCAAGGAGCAGCGGGAGAAGGGCGTGGCCCTGCACGAGGCGGCCACCGAGGGGGCGCGGCTGCGCTTCCGCCCCGTGATGATGACCTCCTTCGCCTTCATCCTCGGCCTGCTGCCGCTCGTCGTCGCCTCGGGCGCCTCCGAACTCGCCCGGCGCCACGTCGGCACGCCGGTCTTCGGGGGCATGATCGCCGCGTCCTTCCTCGGCATCTTCGTGATCCCGCCGCTCTACGTGGTGTTCCAGGGCCTGCGCGAGCGGGCGTGGCGGCTCATGGGCGGGCAAGGCAAGGGAACGACCGGACCGGAGGCGCCTACCCCGACGGCGAAGCCCCCGGCGGCCGCGCCGGGACATCTCCCGGCCGAGTAGCCCGCGGGGATCCGGGGGGCGGAAGCGCCCCGGAGGCGCGCACGGGTCTCATACCAACGGCCCAGGATGCTGACGCATCGGGCCGTTGAGTTATCTCGAATTTTCGACATCAAGCCAAGGACTTGACGAAAATTCGAGAGCGGAATCAACGGTCATTGGAACTGACCGTTGGTCTCATGGCAGGGTTCGTGGCCTCGTCCGCGACCGGCGGCAGCCCGGATGCNACTTGACGAAAATTCGAGAGCGGAATCAACGGTCATTGGAACTGACCGTTGGTCTCATGGCAGGGTTCGTGGCCTCGTCCGCGACCGGCGGCAGCCCGGATGCGGCGGCAGTCGGGACGCGGCGATCTCGAAACCCCGGACGAGGCTCGGCACGGCGGGCGGCTCCGGCCTGGGACCGGCCGCCGCTCAGAAGCGGTAGCCGATGCCCGCGCCGATGATCAGCATGTCGAGCCGCAAGGTCGCGCTGCCGGGGCCGATCCGGGAGACCTGCGGCGGCAGGAAGATCTTCTTGATCTCCACGTTGGCGTACCAGCCGCCGGCGAGGTGGTAGTCGAACCCCGCCTGGAGCATCGGTCCCAGCTGCGGGTCGGCCTTCATCGTGGTGACGAGCGGCTTCGCCGGCTCGTAGGCGAGGGGGCGCGTGTAGCCGGCGCCCGCACCGAGATACGGGTTGAAGGCGGCGTGGGGGAAGAGATGGACCTGGACCGCGCCCGTCATGGCGAGGCTCCAAGTCGAGCCGATCGGCAGGTCGCCGATGAGCGAGCCGCGGATCGAGGTCTTGGTCGAGACGACGCCGGCCTGCCCCGCGACCGCGACGTGATCGGACAGGAAGTACGTCACGTCGAAATCCGGCAGGGGGCGTGCCGGGGTGATGACGCGCCCGCCGATCGGCTCGACCCGCGAGAACTGGCCGACCGGGATGGCACCGACGACCCGGCCGCGAACGAGGAGGCTCCCGGCGGTCAGCCCGCCCTCAGGTGCCGTGTCCGCCGCCCGACAGGGAGCGGTGGCCGCGACCAGGCCGAGCGCGGCCGCGAGAGCGACGACCCGTCGCGCCGCCATCGAGGCCGGTTCCGAAGGGCGATCCGAGCCCTCGCAGGGCGCGGGCTGCCCGCGCCGGGGCGGCCTCCGCTGCGGCAGAGGACGCTCCGGACGCGGCGCTCGCCCGAGGAAGGGGAGGGACAGGACGGTTCGGTCGACCATGGCTCGTGATTTTCGAAGAGCGTGAGAGATCGTTTCAGGCCATCTCGGATCGCGGCGGCCCGGTGATCGCGATGGTTTTGATGGCGCCGTGGAGCCCGGATGGAGGCTCCGTTCAGGCGGCTCTGGTCTCCGGCTCGGGCAGGGAGGCCGGCAGGTCCAGGCACACGCGGTTGCGCCCGTCCCTCTTGGCGGCGTAGAGGGCGGCATCCGCGCGGGACAGGGCGGGCTCGATCCGCTCCTCGCCGGCCGCCACGATCGAGACCCCGATGCTGGCGGTCACGGTCACGGCCGCGCCGTTCACCGCGAAGGGCTGCCCGGCCGCCGTCCTTCGCAGCCGCTCGGCGACCGCGGCGGCGGCGGCGGCGTCGGCCTGGTCGAGCACGACCAGGAACTCCTCGCCGCCCCAGCGCGCGATGATGTCCTCCTTCCGCATCACGGCGCGCAGGCGCTCGGCGAAGCCGATCAGAACCGCGTCGCCGCCATCGTGGCCGTAGGTGTCGTTGATCGCCTTGAAGTGGTCGATGTCGGCCAGCAGGAGCGCGCGGCGCGGCGGGGACGGCGTGCGGCCGTCCCGCCGGCTCATCGCCGCGAACAGCCCGCGCCGGTTCGCCAGCCCGGTGAGCGGATCGGTTTCGGCCAAGCGGCTGAGCTTCACGTGCGCGCGCTCGCTCACCATGGCCAGGTAGCCGACTTGGATGAAGACGCCGCACCACAGGTCGAACAGCAGCGAGAAGACGCCGCTCTCGGGCGAAGCGAGGCGCTCGCTCGCGAGATGGACCACGCCGATCGACAGGAGGAAGACGCAGAAATATCCGCCGAAGCCCGAGAGGACGATGTACTGCGTCCACAGGCGCATCGCGGCGGGTGTTCTCAGGATCTCCCGGATGCACAAGGCCGTGCTGAGCGCGATGCCGCCGAACACCGTGGTGAGGCACCACGACATCGACACGCCGGCCTGCAGCAGGATGCCGTAGGGCAGGCCGGAGGCCAGGGCGAGCACGAGGGTCTGCGGAACGAGGGCCGTCCGCTCGTAGAAGAGGCGCAGGCCCGCCCAGGACGTGGCGAGGCTCGCGCCGTACAGGACGTAGACGGCGCTGCCCTTGACGGCGTTCAGCGGGACGCTCGGCGGATCGCCCAGCATCATCAGCGAGGCCACCAGCGAGCAGCACAGCGCGCCGGCCCAGACCCCGAAGTAGATCTCGCGCGGGTGCCGCAGCAGGGTGACGAAGAACACCAGGACGAAGGCGAGACGGCTGCTGATGCTGGCGACCTGAAGGGTGTGGAAGTCGAGCATGGCGGTTCAGGTCCTCCGCGGAAGACCCGCATCTCGGGGTGCTCCGGCGCGAAAGCGGATGGCCGGTGCAGCGCGAGGCCCGTCGGGGCAGCGGTGCGGCGCCGATCCTGCGGTCCACCCGTCGGTGAGCGGCGGAGCGGTGCGGCGCATCACGGAGCCGCGCGTCTCAAGGGCCGATTTTGCAGCGGGGCCTCGCCCCATCGCGGTCCTCGCGCCTCCCGGAGGAGCGACGCGGCGGCCTCGCCCGCGAGCGGCCGGCTGAACAGGAAACCCTGCAGCTCGGCGGAACCGATCTCGCGAAGCGTCCGGGCCTCGTCCTCGGTCTCGATCCCCTCGGCGGTCACCGCCATCCCGAAATGATGCGCGATGTCGTGCATCGTCCGGATCAGGAACCGGCTCTCCCGTCCCTCGCTCAAGGCTCTGATGAACGAGCGGTCGATCTTGATCCTGTCGAAGGCGAAGCGCTGCAGGTAGCCGAGCGACGAGAAGCCGGCTCCGAAATCGTCGAGGGCGACGCCGACGCCGAGGGCGCGAAGGCCCGCGATGCTGCGGAGCGCGGCAGCGGCGTCCCCCATCAGAACCCCTTCGGTCACTTCCAGTTCGAGGCGGGCGGCCGGCAATCCGCTCGCGCGCAGCGCGGCGGCGACCGCGGCCGTGAAGCCCGGCTCCTGCAATTGAACCGGCGAGACGTTCACGCAGACCCGGCAGACGTCCGGCCACGCCGCCGCCTGCCGGCAGGCGGTGCCGAGAACCCACGCCCCGATCGGGAGGATGTCTCCCGTCCTCTCGGCCAGGGGCACGAAGGACGCGGGTGGGACCGCCCCCCGGGACGGGTGCTGCCAGCGCAGCAGCGCTTCGCAGCCCGTGATCGCCCCCGTCGTCGCCGACACGATGGGCTGGTAGACGAGCGAGAACTCGTCCCTGGACAGGGCCGCCAGCAGATCCGCGTTCCGCAGATCCTCGACGCGAGGCTGGACGTGCCGAGCACCCGCGATGACGTCGCCGGTCGATGGCTCCGAGTGGCGATCCCGCGCGGCCGCATCGAGGACGGCCGAGAGTGCGGTCCGATCGGTGCTCCGCCGGTCCTCCGCGGGAGACAGGCTGTACGGCGGGACGGCCGGTTCGCTTCTCATGGGAGACGCTTCGTGAGGGGTGCTGTACGCATCATGTTCCGGGCCGCCTCGCACCTGTCGCGAGCCATGACGTTGTGACGCTCAAGTCAACAAACGATAATCAGCGGCACCTAGAGCGTTTTCGGTTTAATCTGGATCGTATCCGGCAGCGATGAAGAAGTTGGCACACTCGTCGGGCG
>NZ_JBKIBX010000028.1:0-51967 GCF_046557895.1 Methylobacterium oryzisoli
CCAGATCCGGCCCAGCCGGGGATCGCGGTGATCACACCGACAGAGCTACACCACGGCTCGGGGCACGATCCCGCGAGGGCCCCGGCGCGGGGTGGAGCAGCCCGGTAGCTCGTCAGGCTCATAACCTGAAGGTCACAGGTTCAAATCCTGTCCCCGCAACCAACCATCACGACACACGACCACACACGACGAACCCCCGGCGCTCCGCGCGCGGGGGTTTCTTGCGTTCAGGCCATGCGCATGAGTCCGCCCGGGCCTCGGCCGCCGCCGTGATCGAGAGGGGAGGGCGGTCGGGACTGAGGACGCTGCCGCCTCAGGGCGTCGGCGGTGCGCCCGCGCCGAAGGACGGTGCGGCCGCTCAGGCCCACTTCAGGCGCTTGCCGTCCGTGGCCATTACGGCGTCCACCGCCCGCACGATCTGCGGCTTGGCCGCGTAGTGGATCATGTGGCCGAGGCCCGGCAGCAGCGTCAGCGTGCTCCCCACCACCTCCTCGTGCAGGCGGCAGGATTGCCCGGCCGGATCGACGATCGCGTCCGCATCGCCGCTGAGGATCGCGAGCGGGACGCGCAGGCCCCGGTAATGCGGCCGCAGCAGCGCCGCCGCGGCGTTCATGCTGGCGGTGTCCTCGGCGCTCGCGCGCGCCTGGGTCGGGTGGATCGACAGCCCGACCGGGAAGCGCGCCTGGAAGCTGGCCGGGATCGCTTGCGGGCGGAAGACGTGCCGAAACACCTGCGGCGCCAGCAGGTGGCCGAGGGCGGACGGCACCAGCGAGCGGGCCGCGTCGCCCACGACCGGAAGGGCGAGCGGCGTGATCATCGCCACGTCCGCCCGGCGGGTCGAGTAGTAGTAGCCGGACAGGAGGACGAGGCCCCGCACCGCGTCGGGCGCCTGCGTCGCGAGGGCGAGCGACACGAGGGTGCCCCAGGAATGGCCGAGGACGACCGGGCGCTCGACGGCGAGGCGCTCCAGCACGCGGCGCACGAGGCGCGCCTGCGCGTCGGCCGTCCAGATGCGGTGGCGCGGCCGGTCGGTATGGCCGAAGCCGGGCCGGTCGATGGCGATCACCCGGTAGCGCTTGGCCAGCTGGGCGACGAGCCCGGAGATCGCGAAATCCTCCGCCATGGTGCCGTTGCCGTGGATCAGGACGACGGGCCGGCCCTTGCCGCGCGCGATGTAGTGCACTTGGAGGCCGTCCACCTCCACGAACTGGCCCGAGGGCCGGGTCGTCTCCTCGGCCGCGGAGGCCCGGCCGGCCGTCACGGCCCGGCCGAGCTGGCGGGCCGCCTTGCGGCCCTCGCGCGCCGCGGCGCCCGTGAGGTCGGCCCCCGACTTCAGCAGCTTGGCGACGCCCTTGGCGACGCCGGTCGATCCGCGGGCCGCTTTCCGCCGGGAGGCAGGCCATAGCGCAGTGGGAAGCACGGCGGTTCCTCCAAGCGGCGGCCCGGCACGGGACCGAATGGCGCCGGACAGGCCTGCCGACCGGGCGCCGCACCCGCGCGCGGGTCAGGCGGCCCGCCTCGGCGGCTCCGCCGCCCGTGGCGGCGCTCTGATGCCCTATCAGCGGTCGAAGCGCTTAACGCATCGTGAAGGCGGCCCCGGTCGGAGTCCTGCACGGCTGGCCATCGGAGCCCGTCCGCCCGGCGCGTCCCGCCCGCCGGGCGAGGGAGTCAGGGTCGTTCGCCCTCGCCCAGGTAGCGGCGGCGCAGGTGCGCCAGGAAGGCGTCGAGATCCGTCGGCTTGCCGGTCGCCGCTGCCACGATCTCGTCGGTCTCGCGCGAACTGCCCACGGCGTGGATATGGGTCCGCAGCCAGCCGACGAGCGGCGCGAAGTCGCCCCGCGCGAGGCCCGGCCGGATCTCCGCCTCGGCCTCGCAGGCCGCGGCGAAGAGCTGGGCCGCGGTCACCGCCCCCAGCGTGTAGGTCGGGAAATAGCCCCAGCCGCCGCTCGGCCAGTGAATGTCCTGCAGGCAGCCATCCGCGTCGTCGCCGACCGTGAGGCCGAGCAGGTCCTTCATCCCGGCGGCGAAGGCGCCCGGCAGATCGGCGACCGCCAGATCCCCGGCGATCATCGCCCGCTCCAGGTCGTAGCGCAGCAGGATGTGGGCCGGGTAGGTCACCTCGTCCGCGTCCACCCGGATGAGGCCCGGGGCGACGCGGGTGTAGAGGCGGTAGAGATTCTCCGAGGACCACGCGGGATCCTCCCGGCCGAAATGGTGCCCGATCAGCGGCGCGAGGAAGCCGAGGAACTCGCGCGAGCGGCAGGCCTGCATCTCGATCAGCAGGGACTGGCTCTCGTGCAGCGTCATGCCCCGCGCCCGTCCCACGGGCTGGCGCTGCCACGCCGCCGGGCGCCCCTGCTCGTAGAGGGCGTGGCCGGTCTCGTGCAGCACACCCATCAGCGCGCGGGTGAAATCCGTGCCGTCGTAGCGCGTGGTGATGCGCACGTCCCCGGTGGCGCCGCCGCAGAAGGGATGCAGGCTGACGTCGAGCCGGCCGCGGGCGAAGTCGAACCCGGCGGCCCGCATCACCGTCTCGGCGAGGGCGCGCTGCGCCGCGACGGGGAAATCGCCCGCGATCGGCCGCGGCGGAGCGGAGCGCGCCTGATGCTCCCGCACCTGCCCGATCAGATCGGGCAGGAGGCGGCGCAGGGGCCCGAACAGCGCGTCGACGCGGCTCTGGCGCAGGCCGGGATCGTACTGGTCGAGCAGGGCGTCGTAGGCCGGGATGCCCAGGGCCGCGCCCTTGGCCTGCCCGATCGCGCGCTGCAGCCCGACGACGTCTTCGAGATGAGGCCGCAGCAGCGGGAAATCACTCGTCCGCCGCGCCTCGCGCCACACGATCTCGGCGCGCGAGGTGGCCCTGGCGCGGGCGACGACGAGGTCCCGCGGCACGGCCGCCGCATGGAGTCGCGTGCGGCGCATCTCGCGCAGGTTGGCGGCCTGCCAGGGTTCGAGCGCCCCGCGCTGCGCCTCCGCTTCGTCGAGACGATCGGCGAGGGGCTCGGCCGTCAGGGCCTCGTGCACGAGGCCCCGCAGGGCGGCGAGCTGCTCGGCCCGTCCCTCGGCCGCGCCGAGCGGCATGGCGGTGCGGGCGTCCCAGCCCAGGATGCCGGCGGCATCCTCCAGCACCGCGATGCGGGCGAAGTCCCGCTCCAGGCAGGCATAGGCGGTCTCGGTCACGGGTGACGTGGCTCCCTCGTCGGTCGGAGGCGCGATCCGGGCGGACCGCGCCGTGGTTCGGTGCGCACCCTATCCGCCGGGTGCGGTCGGGCGCCCGGTGGCGAGCGCGTGCAGGTGGCGCGCCGCCTCGGCCTCGCAGCGATACACCGGCACCACGCCCTTGCCCCGCATCGGCAGCGCGCCCATCGCCTGCACGTCGCAGCGGCTGCCGACGCGGCGCCACGCGGCCTCGCTGAGATGCACGCAGCCCGGTTCGCCGATCTTGGCGAGCCGCGCCGCGACGTTCACGGTGTCGCCCCACAGATCGAAGCTGAACTTGCTGCGCCCCACCACCCCCGCCACCACCGGGCCGACATGCAGGCCGCAGCGCAGCTCCCAGCCCGCCGGTCCGGCCCGCGCCGCCTCGATCAGCGCGAAGGCGCAGGCGATGCCGGACAGGACGGATTCGGAATTGGGCACGAGGAGGCCGCCCGTCGCCATGAAGGCGTCGCCGATCGTCTTGATCTTCTCCAGGTTGAACTCGGCCGCCAGATCGTCGAAGGCCACGACCAAGTGCTGGAGATGCGCCAGGACCGTCTCCGGCGCGTGCGCGTCGCAATAGGCCGTGAACTCCACCACGTCGCAGAACAGCACCATCACCTCGGGGTGCCGCCGCGGCTCCACGCGTCCGCTCGCCTCCAGTTCGCTCACCGCCGGAGCGGGCAGGATCGCGTGCAGCAATTCGCTGAGGCGGCCGCGCTGGCGCTCGATCTGGGCGAGGTGGGCCTGCTCCTGGTCGCGCAGGCGCTTCTTCTCCAGGCAGGCGCCGACCCGTGCCCGCAGCAGCACCTTGTTGAACGGCTTCTGCAGGTAGTCCTCAGCCCCGAGTTCGATGCAGCGCACCACCCGGTCGACGTCGCTCACCGCCGAGATCATGATCACCGGGATGTGCCGGAGCGCGGCATCGCCCTTCATCGCGGTGAGGACGCCGATGCCGTCGAGTTCGGGCATCATCACGTCGAGCAGGACGAGGTCGAACGGCCGCGCCGCGAGCAGCGCCAGGGCCTCGCGCCCGTCGCAGGCCAGAGCGACGTCGCCGTAGCCCTCCCGCTTGAGCCGCTGCACCAGGGTGAACCGGTTGTTGTCGTCGTCGTCCACGACGAGGAGCGCCGGCTCGCTCATGCGCCGGGCTCCGCGGCCCCGTGCGCCGCCTCCAGGAGACCGCGGATCTTGGCCAGCAGCCGCGGCCACTCGACCGGCTTCACGTCGTAATCGTCGCAGCCGGCCTCCAGGGCCTGGCTCCTGTCCCCCGCCATGGCGTGGGCCGAGAGGGCGATCACCGGGATCCGGCGCGTGGCCTCGTCCTGCTTCAGCAGCCGTGCGGCCTCCCATCCGTCGAGCACCGGCAGGCCGAGATCCATCAGGATCAGGTCGGGCCGCTCGGCGCGCGCCAGCGCGACGCCGCTCGCCCCGTCGCGGGCGACCAGCACCGCGAAGCCCTGCCGCTGGAGCCGATGCATGAGCATGTAGATGTTGTCGTCGTTGTCCTCGACGTACAGGATCCGCGGCATCGTCCCTCGCGCGCTCATGCGGCCTCGGCCTCGGCGACCGGCAGGCGCACCGGCAGCAGCACGGTGAAGACCGAACCCGTGCCGGCCTCGCTCTCGACGCTGATCTCGCCCCCCATGAGCCGCACCAGCCGGCGGCTGATGGCGAGGCCGAGCCCGGTGCCGCCGTACTTGCGGTGCTTGGCGACGCCGGCCTGGTGAAATTCTTGGAAGAGGCGCGGCAGGTGCTCGGGCTCGATGCCGATCCCGGTATCCCGGACCGCGAGTTCGATCCACTCGCCGGTGCGGCGCGCGCTCAAGGTCACCTCCCCGCGCTCGGTGAACTTGCAGGCATTCGACAAGAGGTTGAGGAGGATCTGGCGCAGGCGCGTGGAATCGAGCTCCACCCGCCCCAGCTCCGGCTCGGCGTCGAGCCGAAGCCGGTTGCCGCGCTTGTCCGACAGCGGTTCGGCGGTTTCGAGGACGTCGCCGAGGAGCGCGCGCAGGTCGAAATCGGCGGGCTGCAATTCGAGCTTCCCGGCCTCGATCTTGGCGAGGTCCAGCACCTCATCGATGAGCTGCAGCAGGAGCTTGCCGGCGCGCAGCACGCGCGCGAGCGGTTCTTCCAGGTGCGTGTCGCCGTCGATCTCCGCATCCTCCTTCAGCATCTCGCTGATGCCGATGATGGCGTTGAGCGGCGTGCGCAGCTCGTGGCTCATGCTGGCGAGGAAGTCGGACTTGGCCCGGCTGGCGAGTTCCGCCTGCTCCTTGGCGGCCCGGAGTTCGGCCTCGACCCGCTTGAGGGCGGTGAGGTCGAAATAGGTGAGCATGCGTCCGCCGTCGGGCAGGGCCACCACCTCGTACTGCACCACCCGCCCGTCGGGCCGGTGCCATTCCGAGGGCGGCCTGTCGGCGGCACGGATGTCCGCGAGGCGGCGCTCCGCGTAGGCCGGCCAGTCGGCCTCGGGCACGCCGTGCAGGCTGCGGCTGCGCAGGGCGTCGAGGAGGGCGGACATCGGCCGTCCGGGCGGCAGCCCGTCCGGCGGCACGCCCCAGAGGTCGCGGAAGGCCCGGTTGTGCATGCGCACCCGCAGGTCCGCGTCGAGGATCAGGACCCCGTACTCGATGGTGTCGAGGACGATCTGGCGCTCGCGCAGGCTCTGGTCCTCGACCTCCACCGCCGTGTCCCGGAAGACGCTCAGGGCCTTGGCCATCTCGGCGATCTCGTCGCCCCCCTCGGCCGCCGGCAGGGGCGCGCGCAGGGTGCCGCCGGCGATTGCCAGCATGCTGCGGCTGAGCGCGGTGATCCGCCCGACGAGGTGGCGGTCGACGTAGACCCACGTGAAGGCGATGAGCACCAGCACCGCCGTGCCGCCGATCGCGATGCCGGCGATCACCGGGTGGTCGTGGATCGTCCGCTCGCGGTCGACGGCGAGCTGGAGCTCGCGGCGCAGCTCCACCGTCATGGCCTTGAGCGCCTCTTCCAGGCCCGCGAGCGCCTGGTCGGCCGTGATGGCGCGCTCGATCAGGATGGTGAGATCGGCGGCCTCCTCGGCCGTGAGGTCGCGGGTCCGCTCGTACTCGCGCTGCGCCCGCGCGAGCGCGGTCGTCAGGCTGGACAGGGCCTGGGGGGCCACCTTCTCGGTCGCGCGCGAGCCGGTGATGACCGCGATGGCGCCGGTCAGCCGGTCCCAGGCGGCCTGGCGGGCGGCCCGGTCGGTCTCGGTGAGGGTGCGCGAGACCACGGCGGCGGAGGGCAGCTGCTTCACCTCCTGGCGCAGCTTGACCACCTGCTCGACGGCCACGAAGTCGGCCTCGATGACCGCGTGCGCCGATCCGATGAAGGCCACGGCGGATTGCAGCTCGCGGACGAAGTGGTTCACCGACAGCACCTGCACGATCAGCAGGCCGATCGGCACCGACATCGCCAGAAGCAGCTTGTTGCGAATGCGCATCCACTACCCTCTCGCACCACCCGCCCGGAGCCTCGCCCCGCACCGCGCTCGGCCCTCCGGCGGCGGGCCGTCTCACACCTTGCCGCGGTCCCTCCACGTCTCGAAGATCGCCTGCGCCTCGCGGCTCGCCTCGTCGAGCGCCGCCTCGGGGGCGAGACGGCCCGTCGCGACCGCGGCGAACATCCGCGAGACGACACCCTTCTCGTAGATCTCGCTGATCGCCGGGTTGGTGCAGCCGGGATGGCCGACATTGGTGGTCCAGCGCGGCACGTCCTTCATCAGGGCGTATTTGCCGGGCGCCGCCTCGCCGCCGGCCGAGAGCGCGGCGAGGTCGGGCACGGCGCCCGGGTAGCAGGGCATGTTCTGGAAGCCGCTGGCCAGAAAAGCGTCCCGCGCCCGCGCCGTCAGATCGACGAGGAAGCGCTCGGCGCCCTGCCGGTTCTCGGCGAAGCGCCAGATCGCGTAGGTGTAGAAGCCGAACGAGCCCAGCCGCGCGGCCGGCCCCTCCGGCATGGCGGCGATCTGCAGATCGCCCGCGAAGGGCAGGTTCAGGGTCTCGCTGGCCCGCAGGATGGACAGGCTGTCCACCGTGAAGGAGCCTTCCCCGGTCAGCATGAAGCGGTTGTTGGATGCCCCGTCCCAGGTGAGCACGTCCCGGGTCATGGCCTGTTCGTAGAGCGACTTGACGTAGGCCAGGGCCTCCAGGGTCGCCTGCGACTTCAGCGCCGGCTGGCCGTCGCGATCCTGCTCGGACGCGCCGAAGGAGTAGAGGATCGAGCGCAGCGTCTGTTCGCCGTTGTGCTCGGGGGCGAGGCTGATGCCGAGGGGCTTGCCGGAGAGCAGCCGGATCCGCCGCCCGCCCGCCAGCACGCTCTGCCAGTCCTGGGGCGTGGCGTGCGCGCCGTCCCACAGGGACTTCCTCAGATTGACCAGCGCCGGCTGGAAGGCGGCCGCGAAGCCGAGATAGGAGCGGGTCCGCGGGTTGTAGTGGGCGCGGACCGCGAACTCGCCCGGCGCCCCGAAAAGCCGCTCGCATTCCTCGAAGATCTCGCGATGGT
The DNA here is from genome assembly GCF_046557895.1 of Methylobacterium oryzisoli. Taxonomy (NCBI): domain Bacteria; kingdom Pseudomonadati; phylum Pseudomonadota; class Alphaproteobacteria; order Hyphomicrobiales; family Methylobacteriaceae; genus Methylobacterium; species Methylobacterium oryzisoli. The sequence continues at coordinate 7,720 of NZ_JBKIBX010000028.1, forward strand.
CGATCAGCTGGTCATGATGCATCGCGTGCGGCGTGACGAACTGGATCAGGTCGTGGCCGCGCTGCGCCTGGATCTCGGCCGCCGCCCGCCGGGTCAGCTCGCCGAAGCTGACGTTGTCGACGATGACCTCGGTGCCGTTGGCCTCGCCCCATTGCTTGGCGAAGACCTCGTTGAACCATTGGTCGTAGCCCGGCACGAAGTGCCGCCACTGCATGATCCGCAAGGTCTTGGTCTGCGCCCGGGCCGGACGGGGCCGGACGGTCAGGCCGGCCGGTCCGGCCGCCATCGCGCAGGCTGCCGTGAGCAGCCGCCGCCGCGAGATCGCCCCTTCCGCCTTCATCCGCCCCTCCCAGCCCCGCTCGATCCTGGCGACGGCGCCGGCCGGGCCTGAAGCGGGCCCCGACCCGGACATCGGGTGTGCCGAACGCGCCCGTCTCACCGGCGCGGGAGAGACGCGATCACGGGCTTGAGCCCGACAGATCCCTACCGCCACGGCGCGATTCTGTCACCTGATGCGGCCGACAAGTCAGTCGATGACGAGCTCGGCCTCGCAGAGATCAGCATCGCTCCGGCCTATGCTGGTAATCATAAGGTGCAGCCATGCGGCTGTATTGCTGGGCGGCCTCGCGGCCGCCGGCGGCATGCCGCGCACGGCAGGGCCGGGGTGCCGCGGGCAACTTCGCCGGGTCTCGCCGGTTCTTGATCGGGTCGAGGCCCGATCGCGATGGCCGATACGAGCGAGCACGGGGAGGATTGGCGCTCGGTGAGCACGCGCCCGCCGGACGCTGAGGCGCGCGCCCTCGCGCTGGCCCGCGCCCGCGAGCCGGACCGGGGCCGCACCGCGGCGGAGCCGGCGCAGATCCCGCCCCGCGGCTGGACGGACATCCTGTACCGCATGACCCAGTCCGTTCCCCAGGACCGGGTGCTCGCCACGGCGGGCAGCGTCGCCTTCTTCGCCCTGCTGGCGGTGTTTCCGGGCCTGGCCACGATCGTGTCGCTCTACGGGCTGGTGGCGGATCCGGGCGCCATCAACCAGCATCTCAGCCTGCTCGTCGGGGTGCTGCCGGGCGGCGTCCTCGACCTCCTCGCGAGCGAACTCACCCGCGTCGCCAAGCAGAGCACGGGCGCGCTGAGCACGGCCTCGCTCGTCAGCCTCCTGATCGCGTTCTGGAGCGCGAATTCGGGCGTGAGCGCGCTCTTCGATGCGCTCAACGTCATCTACAAGGAGCGCGAGAAGCGGACGCTCCTGCGCTTCTACGGCACGACGATCCTGTTCACGCTGAGCGGCGTCGCCTTCGCGCTGGTGGCGACCGGCGCGGTGGTGGCCCTGCCGGTCTTTCTCAACCAAGTCGGATTGCAGTCGCTCGCCGCGGATACGGCCCTGCGCCTCCTGCGCTGGCCGGCACTTCTCGTGCTGGTCAGCCTCGGCCTCTCGGTGATCTACCGCTACGGGCCGAGCCGACGCGAGGCCAAGTGGCGCTGGGTGACCTGGGGCAGCAGCGTCGCCGCGCTGCTCTGGGTCTGCGCCTCCGCCCTGTTCTCGTGGTACGTGGCGAGCTTCGACAGCTACAACCGCACCTACGGGTCGCTCGGCGCCGGCATCGGCTTCATGACCTGGATCTGGCTGTCCGTCGTCATCGTGCTGCTGGGGGCGGAGCTGAACGCCGAGATGGAGCGGCAGACGGTGCTCGACAGCACCACCGGGCGGCCGAAGCCGCTCGGCGCGCGGCGCGCCTACGCGGCGGACACCGTCGGCCCCTCCTACGAGTCGCCGCAGGAAGACACGTGAGGCCACCCTCGCGCCGGGGAGCGCCGCCCCGCCGGGCGGGCGGAGCGGCGCGGGTCCTCAGCGGAGGGAGGCGGTTTCCTGCACCGGATCCGATGCGGGCGTGATCGAGACCGTGTCGCCGTCGCGGCTGATCTCGACCGCGCGGCTCGTGGCGCCCGCCTGTCGCGGGGTCGAGAGCGTCACGCTCTGGCCCGCGGCGAGCACCGCCTCGAACCGGATGGCGGGCGCCGCGGCCCGCGGGGCGAGGGTCACCACCACGCGGTAGCCCTTGGGTTCCACCGTGTAGTAGGCGATCCCGGCGAGCGGTCCGAGATCGAGGCTGTTCGCCCGTGCGGGCTTGACGGTCTCGGCCTGGGCGGCACCGATGAGGGAGAGGGCGGCCGTGGCCGCGAGCAGGGTCGTGCGCATCATGGTTCGGGGGCTTTCCGGTTGGGCGGGGCGCTCTCGGCCCCGCGTCTGGGACCCCATATGCGCTGCGGTGCAGCATGGATCAAACAGATCGCATCGATAATGACTATTGATCATATCGATCTTAGCCGAATCGATCTGAACCTTCTCGTCGCCCTCGACGCGCTCCTGTCCGAGCGCAGCGTCACCCGGGCGGCCGCCCGCACGGGCGTCGGGCAATCGGCGATGAGCAGCAGCCTCGGGCGGCTGCGCGCGCTGTTCGACGACGAGTTGCTGACCCGCGCGCCGGAGGGGATGCGCCCGACGCCGCGGGCGCTCGCGCTCGCCGAGCCGGTGCGCGCGACGCTGCGCCAGATCCAGTTCTTGGTGCGGCGCGAGGAGGCGTTCGATCCCCGGACGGTGGAGCGCACCTTCACGATCAGCCTGCCCGACAGCACCGAGGTGCTGCTCGGCCCGACGCTGCTCGCCTACCTGCGGGCCGAGGCGCCCGGGATCAGCCTCCTGCTGCGCTCCGTCGACCGCGCCCACGTGCTGCAGGAGATCGATGCCGACCGGATCGACCTCGCGATCGACCTGTCGTTCCGGGGGCAGCAGCACCACAAGCAGACCCTGCTCTACCGCGACACCTACGTCTGTCTGTTCAACGCCGCGCTGGTGGGACTCACGCCGCCGATCTCACTCGACGACTACCTGCGCTTCCCGCACGTGCTCACCAGCCTCAAGGAGACGGCGCACGGCGTGGTGGACGACGCGCTGGCGGCGCTCGGCCTGCGCCGCACGCTCGCCGTCACCTCGCCGCGCTTCCTCGCCGTGCCGTTCCTCGTGCGCGTCGCCCCGGTGCTGACGACCATGCACGCAAGGCTGGCGCACCTGTTCGCGGACGCGCTCGGCCTCACGGTCAGCCCCGCGCCGGTGCCGCTGGACGACGTCGCGATGGCGATGCTCTGGCACGCCTCCTACGACGACGACCCGGCCCATCGCTGGCTGCGCACGACGCTGCGCCGCCTCGCGAGCCAGCCGGGCCGCCTCGGGAGCGAGTGAGAGGGGCTCCTGCCGGCCGCCGTGCGGGACTCATGCGCGACGGCGCCCGGGCCGTACCGGGCCCGGGCGCCGGTGTGAGGACGGTGATCCGCGGCGTCAGGCGATGACGACGTTGCTGCCCGCCCCGCCGTCGAGCACGTCGAGGCCCGGCCCGCCGAGCAGGACGTCGTCGCCCAACCCGCCGAGCAGCGTGTCGGCGCCGCCGCCGCCGATCATCACGTCGTTGCCGGCCCCGCCATCGGCGGCGAGGCGGATGCCGGTGGCCGCGAGGCCCGAGGCTTCGATCACGTCGTCGCCCGACAGCCCGTTGATCAGCAGCCGGTCGCCGGCGTCGAACCCGGTGATCTCGATCTCCGCCGCGAGGCCGAAGACCCGCACGCTGGTGCCGTCGCCGATGAGCTGGATCACGTCGTCGCCGTTGGTCGCGTTGAGCACGATGGTGTCGGGCTGGCCGTCCCCGCTCCCGCCGGGGCCGGCGAGGTCGAGCGCGATCCGCGTGACGTCCGTGCCGGACAGGTCGTTGACCGTGATGGTGTCGGTGCCGCCCAGCGCCGCGATCCGCACCGTCTCCATGTCGTTCAGATCCATGACGATGTTGCCGACGTCGCGGGTCACGAGCGCCCGACCGCCGTTCGCCGAGACCGCCATGGTCTCCGACGCGGCGCTGCCGTTGAACCGTAGCGTGTCGGTTCCCGCCTGCCCCTCGACCACGTCGCTGCCGTCGCCGGGATCCCACTGAAACACGTCGTCGCCCGCCCCCAGGAGGGAGACGTCGTTGCCCTGGTTGCCGTCCACGAAGTCGTTGCCGTCGCCGCCGAGCAGGATGTCGGCGCCGTTGCCGCCCAGGATGGTGTCGTTGCCGGTGCCGCCATCGACGGTCACGCCGATCAGCGCGGCGAGGTTGCCGGTGGCGCTGAAGACGTCGTCGCCCCCGTTCATGTTGACGACGATGCTCTCGGTCGTGCCGATGTCGAGCGAGAACGGCGCCGGGTTGAGCCGGTCGAACCGCACGCGCGTGCCGTTGGCGGTGAGCGCGAAGGTCTCGGCGCCGTTGCCGCCGTTGACCTCGGCGGTGTCGCTGCCCTCGCCGCCCTCGAACAGGTCGGTGTCGTCGCCGGGGTTCCAGATCATGCGGTCGTTGCCGGCCTCGCCGAAGACCTGATCGTCCGCGTCGCCGCCCGTGAGCGTGTCGTTGCCGGCCCCGCCGAACAGGGCATCCGCACCGCCCTTGCCGAATAGCACGTCGTTGTCGGACTGTCCGAACAGCAGGTCGGCCCCCGATCCGCCGGTGAGCGTGTCGTTGCCGATCCCGCCGAACAGGTGCGCGCGGGGCAGCGCGCCGTTGGCCTCGTTGAGGGCGAGGGTGTCGTTGCCGCCCTGTCCGAAGACCTGCATCAGGGTGGTGTTGGCGACGGTGGCGGTGCCGCCCAAGACGGGAACCGCTCCGCCGTTCACGAGGATCTGCCCGGCGGCGTCGCGGCTCACCGCGACGCCGTTGTCGAGGTTGTCGCCGAACACCGACAGCGTTCCCGCCGTGAACGTGCCGAGCACGGAGCGCGTCGTCACCGCCGCGCCGGCCGGAGTCTCCTCGTCCAGGAGGTCGTCGGCGGCCGGGCGCGTGCCGCCCGAGGTCTTGCGAGACAGGACGGAGGCGAGAGTCGAGAGTGAGAAGATGGACATGGTTCGTCTGCCAGAATTCAGTCGATGGAGACTGAACCCTGCCGGTCGAACCGATCATCGTCCGTGATCCGGATCACGGAGAAGATCTCGGATCGGGCGGGGCAACGGCTGACAGATGATCCGGTCCGACGATCCGGTCCCGGGCCGGCGATCACGGCGTGATCTGCTTCACCGGGCGGAGAGGGTGCCTGCTCGTGGCACGATCGGGTCCCGTACCGGGCCGGCGGAGCGTCAGCGCGTCGGCAGGTCCTGCATCGGGGCGGTCCGCGACGTCAGGGCGTCGCTCAGCCGCTCCATGTAGAGGTAGACCACCGGCGTCGTGAACAGCGTGAGCGCCTGCGACACGAGGAGGCCGCCGACGATGGCGTAGCCGAGCGGCTGGCGGATCTCCGCGCCCGTGCCGGTCCCGAGCATCAGCGGCACGCCGCCGAGCAGCGCGCACAGCGTCGTCATCAGGATCGGGCGGAAGCGCGTCCGGCAGGCCTCGACGATCGCGTCCTCGGGCGACGCACTGCGCTCGCGCCGGGCCGCGATCGCCACGTCGACCAGCATGATGCCGTTCTTCTTGACGATGCCGATCAGCAGGATGAGGCCGATGATCCCGATCAGGTCGAGCGGCCGGCCGGCGAGAAAAAGCGCCGCGAGCGCGCCCAGGGCCGCCGAGGGCAGGGTCGACAGGATGGTGAGCGGGTGGATGGCGCTCTCGTAGAGCATGCCGAGGATGACGTAGACCGCGAACAGGGCTGCCAGGATCAGGGGCGGCGTGCTCGACAGCGAGGTCTGGAAGGCCTGCGCGTTGCCCTGGAAGCTCGTGGCGATCGAGGCGGGCAGGTGCATGTCCGCGGTCGCCTTCTGCACGGCGGCCACCGCCGCCCCGATCGTGGCGCCCGGCGCGAGGTTGAAGCTCAGGGTCACGGAGGGGAACTGGCCCTGGTGGTTCACCGCGGCCGGGGCGACGCCGGGCACAAGCCGGGCGATCTGGCTGAGCGGCACCGCCGTGTTGCTCTGCGAGCGGACGTAGATCCGCTCCAGTGCCCCGGGACCGAGCTGGTAGGCGGGCTCGACCTCCAGGATCGCGTAGTACTGGTTGAGCGCCGTGTAGATCCGCGCCACGTGGCGCTGGCCGAACGCGTCGTAGAGCGTGTCGTCGACGCGGGCCGGGTCGATCCCGAGGCGCGAGGCGGCGGTGCGGTCGATCGCGACGGTGAGCGTGCGCGCGGCCGATTGCTGGTCGCTCGCCACGGCGGTGAGTTCGGGCAATCGTCGCAGCGCCTCCAGCAGCCTCGGCGCGTAGACGTTCAGCTCGTCGAGGTTCACGTCGGTCAGCGTGAACTGGTACTGCGTCTTCGACAGGCGGCTGCCGATCGTGATGTCCTGCGCGGCCTGCATGTAGAGCGTGATGCCCTGGACCTGCTGGAGCGCCCGCGAGAGGCGGGTGATGACGGCGTCGGCGCTGACGTTCCGCTCGTCCTTCGGCTTCAGCGTCAGGAAGACGCGCCCGGTGTTCCCCGTGACGGTCACCCCGCCCGGCCCGATGAAGCCCACCGCCGAGGCGACCGCCGGGTCGCGGCCCGCGATGGCCAGGATCGCCTGCTGGCGCTGGCGCATGCCCTCGGGCGAGATGTCCTGCGCGGCCTCGCTGACGCTGATGATCAGCCCGGTATCCTGCTGCGGGAAAAACCCCTTTGGGATCAGCCAGAACAGCGTTCCCGTGAGAGCCACCGTGGCGAGGAAGCTCAGGAGCGTGACGAACCGGTGGCGCAGCACGCCGTGCAGGCCGCGCTCGTAGGCCGCCGTCAGGGCGGTGAGACCGCGTTCGAGCCAGCGGGAGACCGCGCCGGGGGCAGCCTCGCGGGCGGGGAGCAGCCGCGCGCAGAGCATCGGCGTCAAGGTCAGCGAGACCACCACCGACACGAGGATCGCCACCGCCACCGTGACGGCGAACTCGCGGAAGAGCAGGCCGACGATGCCGCCCATCAGGAAGAGCGGGATGAACACCGCGACGAGCGAGAGCGAGATCGACAGGATGGTGAAGCCGATCTCCCCCGCCCCATCGAGGGCGGCGCGCAGCGGCGTCGCGCCCTCCTCGATGTGGCGCACGATATTTTCGACCATCACGATCGCGTCGTCGACCACGAAGCCGATCGCGATGGTCAGCGCCATCAGCGAGAGGTTGTCGAGCGAGTAGCCGAGGGCCTGCATCACCGCGAAGGTGCCGACGAGCGAGATCGGCACCGCGATGCTCGGGATGACGGTCGCCCACAGGCGGCGCAGAAACAGGGCGATCACCCCGACCACGAGGGCGATGGTGAGGAGGAGCGTCATCTTCACGTCCTCCAGGCTCGCCTGGATCGTCCGGGTGCGGTCGGAGACGACCTCGACCCGGATGCTCGGCGGCAGGGCCGTCTGCAGCTGGGGCAGGGCAGCCCTGATCGCCGCCACGGTCGCGACGACGTTGGCGCCCGGCTGGCGCTGGACCGCCAGCAGCACGGCGGGCTTGTCATTCAGCCAGCCGGCCTGCGTGGTGTCCTGCGGGGCCTTGATCACCCGGCCGATGTCCCGCACGCGGATCGGCGCGCCGTTGCGGTAGGCGACGATCGCGTCCGCGAAGCCCTGCGCGGTCATCAGCTGGTCGTTGGTCTGGAGGGCGAAGGCCTGCTGGCGGCCGTAGAGCTGGCCCTTCGGCTGGAGCACCGTCAGACCCGCGAGGGCCGAGCGGACCGTCTCGAAGTCGAGGTTCTGGGCGGCGAGCTGCGCCGGGTTGACCTGGATGCGCAGGGCCGGGTTCTGCAGGCCGCCGACCCCGACGAGGCCGACGCCCGGGACCTGCGAGATCTTCTGGGCCATGATCGAGTTCGCGTAGTCGCTCACCGTCATGATCGGCAGCACGTCGGAGGTGAGCGCGATCAGCAGGATCGGCGAATCGGCCGGATTGGTCTTGCGGTAGGTCGGCGGGGTGAGCAGGGCGGCCGGGAGCTGGCCCTGCGTGGCGTTGATCGCCGCCTGCACGTCGCCCGCGGCGGAATCGATGGTGCGGCTGCGGTCGAACTGCAGGGTGATCTGGGTGAAGCCGGTGCCGCTGCTCGACGTCATCTGGGCGAGGCCGGGAATCTGGCCGAACTGCCGCTCCAGCTGGGTGGCGACCGAGGAGGCGACCGTGCTCGGATCGGCGCCCGGCAGCTGCGCGGTCACCTGGATCGTCGGCGAGTCGATGTTCGGCAGCGCCGCGACGGGGAGCTGCGTGTAGCTGATCGCCCCCAGCACCACGATCGCCAGCATCAGGAGGCCGGTGGCGATCGGACGGGTGATGAAGGGGGCCGAGAGGGTCATGGCAGCATCCCCGCGCTCGCCGTCGTGGTGTTCGGGACCGCCGAGGCCGGCGCGTCCGCGACGGCCGTGCCGGGCGCGAGCCGGTACTGGCCCTGCGCCACCACGGTCTCGCCCGCGCGCAGGCCGCCCGTGATCAGGACCGTGCCGCGCTGGCGCTGCGCGACCTGGACGGGCCGCAGCGAGACCGTCCGGTCGGCGCCAACCACGAAGACGAAGGGGCCGTGGTCGTTCTGCTGCAGCGCATCGGCCGGGATGGTCAGCGCGTCGGGCACGATCGCGGTCGTCACCTCCACGGTGACGAAGGTGCCCGGCCAGAGCTGCCTCTCCGCGTTCGGAAAGGTCGCCTTGAGCTGCACCGTGCCGGTGTTGGCGTCCGCCTGGTTGTTGATGAGGAGCAGCGTGCCGGTGTCGAGAGGCCGCGTCCCGGTCTGGTCGTAGGCGACCGCCCGGACGGTTCCGCGCGCGAGAGCCGCCTGGATGGCCGGGATGTCGTCGGCGGGCAGCGTGAAGACGACGCTGATCGGCTGGACCTGCGTCAGCGTCACGATCCCGGTCGCGTCGGTCGGGTGGATGATGTTGCCCGGATCGATCAGGCGCAGGCCCGTGACGCCGTCGAAGGGCGCGCGCAGGGTGGCGAAGTCGAGCTGCGTCCGGGCGAGGTCGATGGCGGCCTGGTCGGCCTGCAGGCTGCTCTGCGTCTGCGCGACCTGGGCGCGCTCGCCCGTGACCCGCTCGTCGGTGGCGAAGCCGCGCTGGAGCAGCGGCTCGTCGCGGCCGAGATTCGTCTGCTGGTTGGCGAGGAGCGCCTGATCGCGGGCGCGCTGCGCCCGGGATTGATCGAGCTGCGCCTGGAAGACGCGCGGGTCGATCCGGGCCAGCACGTCGCCGCGCTTGACGGATTGCCCCTCGGTGAACGCGACGCTCTCCAGGATGCCGGTCACTTGGCTGCGGATGGCGGCGGTGTTGAGGGCCTGGACCGTTCCGATTCCGGTCAGGACGAGCGGGACATCGTGCTGCCTGACCTCCGCCGTGACGACCGGGACGGGCGGGGGCACGGCGGCGTCCCGGGTCGGCACCGACGCGGCCCGATCGTAGAGGCCGGCGCCGATCGCGCCGAGGGCGGCGAGAGACAGGGCGATCGTGAGCCAGCGTCTCATCGGCGAACACCCTTCCGCACGTCATGCCCTGGACCGAACGTCACCGCAGGATAGGTCGGAGGGCATCTCTCTCCATCCAGTCCAGCTCAAGACAAAGTGACCCGCCCTTTCCTGCGCGTCAGGCGGATCGGCGGGATGACAGGCTAGCAGCCGATGCAGATGCGGCGGTCGATCTCGTCGTCGCGCCGTTCGATCCGCGTCTTCCGGCCGATGCCGCGATCCAGCGCGCGTGCGTCCGGCCCGCCGGACGGGACCACCCGGCCGCTCGCGCGGGTGTGCGGCGCCGTGATGAGGCCGCCATTCGGCGTCGCCCTCCCGGCGGCCGGGCTGGCCGCATCGGCCTGGCTGGCCGCCGCGGCTTGGCTGGCCGCGGCGGCTTGGCCGGCCATCAGCGCCATCGCGGCGGCCAGCACGCATCCTCTCAGCATCATGGTCATGAGCCACCTCGTCGCGGTGAGCCCGCCGCCGATCGTGGCCCCGTGCGGGGGATCGGCCGACGATCGGGCGTCGCTGCAGGGATCGGCGGGTCCGGGGCGATCAGCGCAAGGGGGCCCGCCTCTACCGGAGAAGGACGCGATCCGGCCCGCCGGTCTCGTCGGCCTTGTCCTGTTCGGACGGCGGAAGCTCGGGTCGCTTGGAATTGTCGCTGTCGTCGTCCGCCTTGAGGAGGCCGGCCAGCGGATCACGCGGTGCCGGCGCGGCGCGCACAGCGCGGTATCCGTCGCGAGACGGCTGGTCCGCCAGAGCGGTGCCGCCGCCGGCGAGCAGCAGGCCGGCGAGCGCGGCGAGAGCGATGGAATGCAGTGCTGGGGGAACGGGCATGACAGCGGTCCTTCTGGAGCGCGCCTCTCGGTTGATCGGTCCCGGTGCACTCCCCGGTCGGCGCGGGCTCGGGGGGCGGCGAGGACCGCCGCCTTCGCTCTGCCGGAGGCTCGCCGGCCCGGCCCGGAGGGGCGGGCCGGGAGCCGGGATGTGACGCTGTCACTCCGGGATGAGGTCGTTCGCCGGACCGCCCGCGTGGCTGCCGGAATAGCGGTAGGCGGGATCCCTCACCGGATGGACGATCGGCGCCGGGATGCCGTTCGGGATCAGCGCGTCGGCCGGACCGCCCGCATGGCTGCCCGCATACTGGTAGGGACCGCCGGCCGGCGGCGGGGTGACGGGACGCGGCGTGCCGTTCGGGATCAGCGCATCCGCCGGCCCGCCCGCGTGGCTGCCGGCATACTCGTAGGCGCGGCCGGCGCCCTGCGCCGCGGCCAGATTCGTCGTGAGGGCGAGCAGCACGACGGGCAGGATGGGTCGAGCGTTCATGATCAGCCTCATCTCGTAGCAAGTACCGCCTTCGCGGCCTCTCACAACGATCTACATCCTGAGCGACGGAAAGGCAGTCATGCCGAAGTACTCGGCCAGTATCGAAGGATATGGCGAGCTCATACGTCGGTATGATAGGGCGTCATCTGTCGAGGCCGGCGGTGGGTGGCGATGAAACCGCTCGTACGACGCCCGGCCTGCGGGAGGTCGGGGTTCGGAACGGCGGAATGCTGCCAAAACAGCCGGTTTCGTGACAGCCGTGGTCGCGGCGTGCCGGTAACGGCTGATCCGCCACGTCGTCCCCGGTCCCGCACCGGGACGACGGACCCTGCCGAGGATGTTGTGAGATGCGCGAGACCCTCGCCTCTTCCCTGCGCGCCCATCTGGGAGCCTACGCCACCATCGGCGCCGTCGTGGCGGCCGTGGCCGGCGGCTTCGCCTACACGGCCGGCTGGCTGTCGCCCGGCCGCCTCACGCCGACGAAGCTCGTCGACGCCCTCGCGCCGCCCAAGGGCCCGGCGCTCGGCTACCGCCGCAACCACGCCAAGGGCATCTGCTTCACGGGCGTGTTCGAGTCGAACGGGCAGGGGGCGGCCCACTCGCGCGCCGCAATCTTCCGCCCCGGCACCTTCGCGGCGCTGGGCCGCTTCAACCTCGGCACGGCCGATCCGGGGGCGCCGGACGCCACGGTCCGCGTGCGCGGGCTCGGGCTGCAGATCACGGCGGCGGATGGCGAGGTCTGGCGCAGCGCGATGATCGACGCGCCGGTCTTCCCCGTCTCGACCCCGCAGGCCTTCTACGACCTCCTCCTCGCCTCCCGGACCAAGGATCCCGACGCCCTGAAGACCTTCGCGGCGGCGCATCCCGAATTCGCCGCCTTCGGCGCCTGGGCGAAGACCGCCCCCTTCACGGGCAGCTACGCGGAGGAGCGCTACAACAGCCTCAACACCTTCCTGCTCGTCGGCGCCTCCGGGGCCGCGCGCCCGGCCCGGTGGTCGTTCGTGCCGCAGGCGCCCGTCGTGCCGATCACCGCCGCGGACCTCGCGGCGCGCGGCCCCGATCACCTGGACAAGGAGATCGCCGAACGGGTCGCCGGGGCGCCGCAGCGCTGGACCGCGCAGGTGACGCTGGCCGATCCGGGCGACCCGACGGCGGATCCGAGCCAGGCGTGGCCGGAGACACGGACCACGGTCGCGGTCGGGACCCTGGTCGTGCAGCGGATCGAGGCGGAGGCCGACGGACCCTGCCGCGACATCAACTTCGACCCGACATTGCTCCCGGACGGCATCCGCGTCTCGGACGATCCCTTCCCGGCGGCGCGCTCGGCGGCCTACGCCCGATCCTTCGATCTGCGCACCGCCGAAGCGAAGCACTACCCCTCCCGCTAACCGTCCCGCGCGAGTCACAGCCATGACCGGACCCATCCAGACCTTCACGCTGCTGCAGCGCGCTCTTCACTGGGTGATGGCGGCCTGCATCCTCGCCATGCTGTTCATCGGGGTCGGCATGGTCTCGACCGTCGGACCCGAATACCTGTCGCTGATCACCACGCACAAGACGCTCGGGATCGCGCTGTTCGCCCTCGCGCTTCTCCGCCTCGGCGTCCGGGCCAGATCCGGCGCGCCGCCCCTGCCGGCCGACCTGCCCCAGCCGCTGAAGCTCGCGGCCACGGCCTCGCATTACCTGCTCTACGCGCTGATGATCGCCCTGCCGCTGATCGGCTGGGGCATGCTGTCGGCGAGCGCCTACCCGATCGTCCTGTTCGGACCGGTTCGGCTGCCGGCGATCCTGCCGCAGAGCGACGCCCTGCGGACGATCCTCTGGCACGCCCACGTCTACCTCGCCCTGGCGTTCTTCGCGCTGATCCTGCTGCATCTCGCGGCGGCCCTTTTTCACGGGCTGGTGCGGAAGGACGGCGTGCTGGCGAGCATGACGACGGCCGCCCTCCGCCGCGGCGACGTCCCGCGGCCCTGACGACAGGCCCCACGTCGAGCGGCCGATACCTCCGTATGAGGCGGGCAGACGAGCGTGTCGGCCCGCCCACATCTCAGCGCGATGTCACCGGCGCCGCTCCCGCGCGAATCTCCTCGCGGAGCGTGCGGCCCGTGCGGGCCGGCGCAGCGGAGACACGGATGACCACCGGGCAGAACCGCCATGACCTCTCGCCGGCCGGGGCACCGGCCGGCCTGATCGCCGCCCTCCTGCTCGAAGCGCGCGAGACGCTCGACATCGACCGCGCGGCGGCCCGCCTGCTGGTGCTGCGCGCTGCCGCGATGCTGGACGAGGCCGCCGAGGCTGCATCCGGCCGCCTCGCCGCGTGGCAGATGAAGCGGATCGACGCCTATATCGAGGAGAACCTCGCCGGCGCCGTCACGGTCGAGGCGCTCGCCGCCCGCGCGAGGCTCAGCGCGGGCTATTTCGGCCGCGCCTTCAAGGCGAGCTTCGGCGAGACGCCGCACACCTACATCCTGCGCCGGCGGATGGATCGCGCGCGCCGGCTGATGCGGGAGACCGCCGCGCCGCTCGCCGCCATCGCCCTCGAGTGCGGCATGGCGGACCAGAGCCATTTCGGCCGCACCTTCCGGCGGTTCACCGGCATGAGCCCGCATGCGTGGCGCCGCTCGATGGCGCACGGGTGAGGATCCGGTGCCGCCTCCTGGCGGAGCGTGGCGCACCCCGCTCCGCGGCCGGAACGACCTTCGATGGATCGATCGAATGCCCGCGAAGCCCTCCGGAACGGCGCGGATCTATGATGTTCGGCGCAGTGCTCCCATTCCATCGGCACAACACTGGTAAAACCTCCGTATAGTTTCATCCAGCGGGGCAGCACGGCATCGTCCAGCTTGCCGGAACCGGGGGAACGGATCGGTGTCCGAAGGGGACGACCTGGGCGAGGAGGGGCGGATGGGCATGACGGTGGCGATCCCGGGAAGACCTTCGGTGGGCGAGGCCCTGATGCGCGCCGAGGCCGCCCGCACGGCCATGGCCCGCCTCCTGGCGGTCGCCGGTCACGACCTCAAGCAGCCCCTCCAGGTCGCCCTGATGGCGATCGAGTGCGCCGTCTCGGACGGCGTCGCCCCCCGCGCGGCGGCCCGCCTCGGGCTCGCCAGCGATGCGCTCCAGCGCCTGGGACGCGAACTCGACGACCTCGCCCGCTCCTCGCAGGCCGGCGACGTGCCCCCGCGGCTCGCGACGGTGGCGCTCGGCCCGCTGCTCGCCGCGGTGGAGACCGAGTGGCAGGCCTACGCGGCGCGGTGCGGCGTGCGGCTGCGGGTGCGGGCGACGCGCCTCTCGGCGCGCACCGACGCGGCGATGCTCGCCACGATCCTGCGCAACCTCGTCGGCAACGCGATCAAGTACGCCCGGCCGGGCGGGCGCGTGGTGGTGGGATGCCGGCGCCGCGGCACCCGGATCGAGCTCGGGGTGCTCGACGACGGGCCGGGGATCGCGCCCGACAAGCTCGCCACCCTGTTCGAGGCTTTCGACCGGGGCGGGCGGCGCGACGGCGCCGGTCTGGGCCTGGGCCTCCACATCGTGCGCCAGACCGCCCAGGCGCTCGGCCATCCGGTCGGCGTCCGCTCCCGGCCAGGCCGCGGCTCGGCCTTCAGCGTGACGATGCCGCGCGCCGCACCCGGGTCGAGCGGCGAGGCGCGCCAAGCCCCCCGCGACGCGCGTGGCTGAGGCGTCCGACGGCGCCGCGTCGCGGGTCGCGGCCGTCGCGATCGCGCTCGCGGTCTTCCTGATCGACGTGGCCACGCCCCTCGAAGGGGCGGTGGCTGTTTTGTACGTCGTGGTGGTGCTGATCGCGGCCCGGGCCTTCAGCCGCCATGGCGTGATCCTCGCCTCGGGCGCCTGTCTCGCTCTGACGATCGGCGCCTACCTGATCTCGCACGATCCGGAAGAAATCGGCTCGCCGCTGCTGCGCTGCCTCGTGAGCCTCGCGGCCATCGGCATCACCACCGCGCTGGCCCTGCGCCACAAGGCCGATGCCGCGGTGCTGGCCGAGCAGGCCCGTCTCCTCGATCTCACTCACGACGCGGTCTTCGTCCGCGACCGGCACGACGTGATCACCTTCTGGAACCGCGCCGCCGAGGACTTTTACGGCCGGAGCGCCGCCGAGGTGGTGGGCCGCGTGGCGCACGAGGTTCTCCAGACGGAGTTTCCCGCCGACCGCGCGGTCATCCTGGCCGAACTGCACCGCACCGGCCGCTGGGAGGGCGAGCTCATCCAGCGGGTGCGCTCGGGCCGGTCCGTCGTGGTCGAGAGCCGCTGGGCGCTCCAGCGCGACGCCGCCGGGGCGCCCGTCGCGGTGCTGGAGACCAACACCGACGTCACTGAGCGCAAGCGCACCTACGCGCAGCTCGTCGAGAGCGAGCGGCGCTACCGCACCATCTTCGACAACACGCGGGTGTCGATCCTCCAGCAGGACTGGTCGGCCGTGAAGGCCGACCTTGACCGGCTGCGGGCCGAGGGCGTGCGCGACATCGCGGCCCATTGCGCGGCCCATCCGGATGTTTTGGCGGGTGCGCGCCGCAGCGTCGTGATCGTCGACGTGAACAGCGTGACGATCCGGATGCTGCGGGCGCCCGACCGCGAGGCCCTGCTCGGCCCGCTGCACGACCTGCTGCCCGAGACGGACCAGACCTTCCCGCACGCGCTCGCGGCCCTGGCGAACGGGGAGCGGTTCTTCGAGGGCGAGACGCAGGTGCGCACCCAGGACGGCGGCGCCGTGCCGGTGCTGTTCGGCGTGAGCTTCCCGGCCGATCCGGCCGATCTCGGCTGCGTGCTCGTCCACGCCCTCGACATCACCGAGCGCAAGGAGGCCGAGGAGGCCCTGCTGACGGTGCAGGCGGATCTCGCCCACGCGGCCCGGGTCTCGACCATGGGCGAACTCACCGCCACCATGGCGCACGAGATCAACCAGCCGCTGGCCGCCGTGGTCACGAACGGCGAGGCCGCCCTGCGCTGGCTGCGGCGCCCGTCCCCCGACCTCGGCGAGGCCCTCGACGCGCTCGGTCGCGTGGTGGCGAACGGGCGCCGGGCGGGCGAGATCGTGGCCCGCATCCGTGGCTTCCTCGCCAAGGCGCCGCCGCGCCAGGAATGGCTCGACCTCGCCGAGATGATCGGCGAGGCGGCTCAGCTCCTCGAGCGGGAACTCGCGCGCCACGCCGTGATCCTGCGCCAGGAGAGCGAGCCCGGCCTGAAGCGGGTGCACGGCGACCGCTTGCAGCTGCAGCAGGTGGTGATCAACCTGATGGTCAACGGCATTCAGGCGATGGCGGCGATCCGCGACCGGCCCCGGGTGCTCACCGTGCGGACATCGCGGCAGGAGGACGGGGCGGTGAGGGTGGACGTGGCCGACACGGGCGAGGGCATCGGGCCGGACGCGCTGGAGCGGGTCTTCCAGCCCTTCTACACCACGAAGGCCAATGGCATGGGCATGGGACTGGCGATCTGCCGCTCGACCATCGAGGCGCATGGCGGCCGGCTCTGGGTCTCCGATGCGGGACCCGGCGCCGTATTCCACGTCCTCCTGCCGGTGGGGCAGGAGGACGCGCCGTGACCCGCGGAACCGCCCCGGTTCCCGCCGCGCCCACCGTCTTCGTGGTGGACGACGACGCGGACCTGCGCGAGGCGCTGGCCGGCCTCTTCCGCTCCGTCGACCTCGCCACCGCCACCTACGCCTCCGCGGCGGAGTTCCTGAGCGGGACGCGGCCGGACGGGCCAGGCTGCCTCGTCGTGGACGTGCGGATGCCGGGCCTCAGCGGCCTCGATTTTCAAGGACAGCTCGCCGATCACGGCATCCACCTGCCCATCATCCTGATGACCGGGCACGGGGACATCCCGATGTCGGTGCGGGCCATGAAGGCGGGCGCCGTCGATTTCCTGGCCAAGCCCTTCCGGGATCAGGACATGCTCGATGCGGTCACGGCCGCGCTCGCGCGCGACGCCGAGCGCCGCCACCGCGACGCGGGCCTGCGGGCGCTGCGGACGGCCTACGACACGCTCACCGCCCGCGAGCGGCAAGTTCTCGCCCACGTCACGGCGGGGCTGATGAACAAGCAGATCGCCGGCCTCCTCGAACTGAGTGAGATCACGGTCAAGATCCACCGCGGCCATGTCATGCGGAAGATGTCCGCGCGATCCCTGGCTGATCTGGTGCGCATGGCGGAAGCGCTCGGGATCAAACAAACCTGAGTATGATTCCGCCGGATGGTCATGGGGTGCATATCGGGATCTGGCTCCCTCACGCTCCGTCAGCCCGTCGCGAGCGGCGCAAGGCACACGATGTCCGACACCCCGACGATCGCTATCGTGGACGACGACGAAGCCGTCCGAACCGCCACCGCGAGCCTCGTGCGCTCGCTGGGCTACGCGGCGCGCACCTACGCCTCCGCGCAGGATTTCCTGCGCGACGGGCAGGGCCTCTCGCCCGACTGCCTCATCACCGACGTGCAGATGCCCGGCATGACGGGGGTGGAGCTGCAGGAGCGCCTGCGGTCCGAGGGCAGGACGCTGCCTGTCATCGTCGTCACGGCCTTTCCGAGCGACGGCCTGCGGCAGCGGGCGCTCGCGGGCGGCGCCTGCGCGTTCCTCGAAAAGCCCTTCGGCGGCGACGTCATGGTGCGCTCGCTCCAATCCGTGCTGGAAGGCGGCCGTCCGTGAGCCAGCCCGCCGGGGCTCTTCATGCGGTCCACGCTTGATCCGTTCGTGGAAAGAGACCGCGCTTCTCCCCTCTCCCGTGTGGGCTTGCGGATTCACACTTCGGGTCGGGCACGTTCTCCTCTCCCCGCGTGTGGCATGGCTGTCTGGGGAAAAATCCCCGACGAGGATGGCGCGGGGAACCCCTCTCCCGTGCGGGAGAGGGGCAGGGGATCGAAGATCCCGCGTGAGGGTCCAGGTGGGGCCGCAGTGAAGCGCAAAGCGTCGTGCGGGGAGCGGAAGGGTTCAGGTTCAAGCACGAAATGTGGTGCTGGTAGCGGCAGCGTCCCGTCTGCTTGCTGCCCCCTCCCGGGACCCTCACCCCTGCCCCTCTCCCGCACGGGAGAGGGGTTCCCGCGCCATCCTTGTCGGGGAGGTTTCCCCGGATGGGCCTGCCGCACACGGGAGAGGGGATACCGCGCATCATTGATTCCGGAACAGATCAGGCAACCTCCTCTCCGGTGCGACGCGCGCCGACGGCCGCGATGGCCTCGATCTCGATCATCGCCGCGGGATCGTAGAGCGCCCTGATCTCCGCGATCGTGTCGGCGGGGTAGGGGGCGGTGAAGAAGCGTCGGCGCAGCGTGACGACATCCTGGAAGTGGCGCATGTCGGTGACGAAGATCGTCACCTTGATGACGTCCCGCAGGCTCGACCCGCCGGCCTCCAGGGCCCGGCGCAGGTTGGCGAAGGCCTGCTCGCCCTGGGCCAGGAATCCGCCCTCGACGATCCGCCCGTCGTCGCCCGCGCCCGCCTGCCCGGAGATGAACAGGAGATCGCCGAACCGGATCCCCTGCGACAGCAGGAACGGCGCGTAGGGGTCCGGCTCGGTCACGACTTGGTTCAGCATCACTCATCTCCCTCGATCGGTGCGGACGGGAGAGCCGGCTTCATCTTGCCCTCGCCACCCGTCTGTCCGAGACTTGGCTCGCTGACACCGTTCCGACAAACTCCGAATCCTCAGGTGATGGATGAGCAGAGCTCATCTGGGCGGCCGCCGTCTTCCTCCGCTCGGCGCGTTGCGCGCCTTCGAGGCCGCCGCGCGCCACGGCAGCTTCAAGCACGCGGCGGGCGAACTGGCCGTGACGCCGACGGCGGTCAGCCATCAAATCCGCGGCCTGGAGGAGCAGATCGGCCTCGCCCTGTTCGAGCGCCGCGTCCGCAAGGTGGTGCTGACCGAGGCCGGGGCGCAGCTCTATCCGGTGCTGCGCGAGGGCTTCGACGCGTTCGAGGCCGCGATCCAGCGCCTGACGCGGGTGAGGACCCGGGTGCGCGTGACGATCTCGGCGACGAGCGCCTTCACGGCCCGATGGCTGGTCCCGCGGGTGTCGGGCTTCCGGGCGCGTCACCCGGACATCGACCTGCACCTCTCGGCGACCGACGAGGCGGTCGACCTGTCGGCGGAGGGCGTCGACCTCGCCATCCGGTACGGGCGCGGTCCGTATCCGGGCCTCCTGGCCGAGAGCCTGTTCGCCGACCGCTTCGCCCCGGTCTGCAATCCCAAGCTCGGCATGGTCTCGCGCGACGACCTCGGCCGGGTTCCGCTCCTCCACTTCCGCTGGACGCGCAAGCACCCGCTGAACCCGACCTGGGAGACGTGGTTCGCGCGCGCCGGGCTCCCCTGGAACGCGCCGCCCGGCCAGATCGGCTTCTCCGACGAGGGCCACGCGATCCAGGCGGCGATCGCCGGGCAGGGCGTGGCCCTGGCGAGCCTCGCCCTCGTCGCGGACGACCTCGCGGCGGGCTACCTCGTGCAGCCGTTCGGCCCGGTCATCGACGGCCACACCTACCACCTCGCGATCGACCCCGACCGCGCGGCGCACCCCGGCGTGAGCGCCGCCGCCGACTGGCTTCGTGCGGAGGTCCGCGCCGCCGACCCCGCCCGGGGCAGCACGGCCGGCGACTGGCCGGCACCGCCCGACGCCGGGATCACCGGCCCGGCGGATCGTCCGGTCCGCTGATCCGCCGCGACCAGTCCTCGACCGTGCCGGTGGCGAGCCGGCGGCGGGCCAGCGCCCGCCACGTCTCCGCCAGCTCCGGCAGGGCGGCCACGGCGTCGAGGTCGGACCGGTTGCGCGTGTCGACGTAGAGGAGGCGGATCAGGCGCGCGAGCGGCCAGTCGGGTCTCGGGCGCTCGCGGAGGGCGAGCGCGTCGCCCGGTTCGGCCACGCCGGCCTCCAGCACCCGCCAGTACCATCCCGTGCGCCCCGTCCTCTGCATGGCGAGCGCCATGCCGGGCCGCCCGAAGCGGCGGTCGAGCTTGTAGCAGGGCTGGCGCCCCTGGCTGACCTGCAGCAGCGCCGACCCGACGCGGGCGATGTCCCCGATGCAGACGTCGTGCTCCGTCCAGCCCAGCGTGGACAGATTTTCGCCGAAGGCGCCCGGGGCCGCGAGCAGCGGATGCTCGCCGATCTCCGCGGCCCAGACCGCGTAATGGTCCCGCGGATACTGGTGCAGGGCCTTCTCGGGGCCGCCGTGATACCGCAGGTCGGCCTGCGCATCGCCGACGATCCCGTGCGCCGTGATCTGCCACGGTCCCGGAACCGGATGCTTGGCGATGCCGCTCGGCGGGCCGCCGGGCCCGAGCGGCGCGACCGGTCCGGCGAGGACGACGGGGAGGACCGGCGCGATCATGGCCGCGCCGCCGCGGGCAGACGGCAGCCGCCCTCGTCGCAGCCGGCCGATTCCCCGTCCGCCACCGGCAGCGCGCGCGGCGCCGCCACCAGCGACCCCACCAAGACACCGAGGGCGAGGTCGTCGACCTGCCCGAAGGCGTGCTCGCGCACCACGCCGTCGCGATCGATGACGATCGTGGTCGGCGTCCCGCGCAGGCCGTAGCGCCGCATCGTCCGGGGCACCGGGCCGTCCGCGCCGGGCCGGTCGACGCCGATGGGCAGGGTGAGGCGGTACTCGTGGATGAAGGCGGCGAGCGCCACCTCCGACATCGCCGCATGATGCTCGAACACCGTGTGCAGGCCGATCACCACGACCTCGCCGCTCTGTGCGAACAGCCGATGCAACTTCTCGGCCTGCGGCGTGCCATGGGCGACGCAGCCGGGGCAGAGCATCTGAAAGGCGTGCAGCACCACCACCTTGCCGCGCAAGGCCGCGAGCGTGAGGGGCGTGGACGTGTTGAACCAGCGGACGACGTCGAGTTCGGGTGCGAGGGGATTCATGAAGACCTCCCGGGGATCAGGGCCGTTCGAGACCGGCGAGCCAGTCGGCGAAGACGCGCGCGCCCGCCTCGCGCAAGCCGGGTCCATGACGCAGGCTGTCGGCCCGGAGCGTGCGGGGATCGAGCCCGGCCGCGGCGATCTCGCAGGCGTGCCCGATCAGCCACCGCTCGATCTCGGCGGCATCGGCCTCACCGTGGAATTGCAGGCCGAGCGCGTGGCGCCCCAGGGCGAAGGCCTGGTGCGGGCAGAGGTTCGTGGAGGCGAGAAGTGCCGCACCGGCCGGCAGGTCGAAGGTATCGCCGTGCCAGTGCAGCACCGCCGTCCCGTCGAGATGGGCGAGCGGGGAGGCGCGCCCGGCCTCCGTGAGCGTGAGCGGCGCCCAGCCGATCTCCTTGGCGGGACCCGGGTGGACGCGGGCGCCGAGGGCGCGCGCCATCAGCTGCGCCCCGAGGCAGATCCCGAGCGTCGGCCGGCCGGCCTGGAGGCGCCGTGCGATGAGGTGCAGTTCGTCCGCGAGAAAAGGGTAGCGGTCGTCCTCGCAGGCGTTGATCGGACCGCCGAGAACGATCAGGAGGTCGGCGCCCGCCGGCGCGATCGCCCGGAGGTCGTCGACACCGGCGTCATAGACCCGGGACGTGTATCCGGCGCTGCGCAGAACCGGCTCGATGAGTCCGAGACCCTCGAAGGCGACGTGGCGGATGGCGATGGCGGTCGGCTGCATGGCGCGTCTCGCTTGCGTGGGGACGACGAGAGCGGCCGGCACGACCCGGCCGCTCTCGGTTTCAGGCTGCCCTGGCTCGGAGGGGCGTTGCGCCAGTGGTCCGGCGATGGCGGCCGCCGAGCCACGGGTGACTACTTCGCGCGCAGGCCGAAGGAGATGCCGTAGGCCGTGCGGCGGGCCTCGAAGATCTCGTCCTGCGGTGCTTCGATGCCGTCGGCCAGCTGACCCGGATCGAAGATTCCTTCGTCGCAGGTCTCGTTCGGCTCGATGGCCGTGACGGCGATGGTGCCGAGCTTGACCGCCCTCCGATCGTCCTCGTTCTTCCACCGAAGCGTGATGTCGTTCGTCAGATCGTCGCCAGGCTCGGCAAGCATGGCCACGACGTCGAACCGTGCCGGGCCCTTCGACAGCCGCTCGGTCAGCTCGGCGACCAGAAACTGCGGCGGCTTGCCCTTCGCCTCTTCGTCGCTCAGCGCGATCTCGCCCGCCGCGGGAACCACCTTGAACTTGAAGGGAGCGGCTCTTCCGGCGGAATTCACCCCGGTGAACGCGTGCACGCCCCAGTAGACGATGCCCGCATAGCTTGCGGGCAAGGGCTTGCCTGCCACGAAAGCCGCCTGGCGCGTCGTCTCGGGATTGGCCTTCGCGAAGGCCGTGACCGCCTCCGGGTTGGGCTTGCCGTCGGGTCCCGGGGCGCGGACCTGCAGGAAGGCGAGCATCTGATCGAGCGTCCGGGCGAAGTGCACCGGCGCGTTCTCGAACAGCAGATGCGTCTCCCCTCCGTCGGACAGGATCTTGATCGAGAAGCCGCGCAGGACGGTCCTGGCCGTGTCCGGAGCGGACGGGTTGCCGCCGCCGACCGAGAAGCGGCCGATCAGGGGCCAGGGTCGCGTGAAGCTGATCGAGCGCGTCACCTGTTCGGCATCTCCCGTGGGCGTGTAGGTGCCGCGCACGCACTGCCCCTTGGCGAAGGTCGCGCGCACGCCCGGCGGCTTCCCGGCGACCGCCTTCAGCGCCTCCACCAAACTCTGAGCATCCGCTGCGACCGCCGTGGGCGAGAGACCGGGCGCCGAGAGAAGGGCCGCGCCGAGGAGCGGGATCGCGACCGCCTTGCGCAGGGTCGGCACCGCGCCAGGGGTGCGTCCGGTCGTGTCCGATCGCCGCTCGATCGCTGCGGCGGACCGGGGTGGATCGACGTGGCCGACATGTGCCATGGTCGTTCATCCTTCTCTGATGCTCGGAGGGGGATCTTCCGGCGGTTCGGCGATGGCAGTCGCCGAACCGCCTCTTGGTCTCAGCTCTCTTTCTGAGTGCTCACTTGTTCTGAGTGCTCACTTGGCCGGGCAGCGACAGGTTGCCGGAGGCGACCTTGAAGACGTCGCTGACGCAGAGCAGCGGCGCATGCAGGTTGCCGTTGACCTTGAGGCCGGAGGTCACCCCATCGAAGGACGCGCCCTTGATGCCGG
Organism: Methylobacterium oryzisoli; assembly: GCF_046557895.1. Lineage (NCBI taxonomy): Bacteria > Pseudomonadati > Pseudomonadota > Alphaproteobacteria > Hyphomicrobiales > Methylobacteriaceae > Methylobacterium > Methylobacterium oryzisoli. Next base: position 30,501 of record NZ_JBKIBX010000028.1, read on the forward strand.
TGATCAGCGAGACCGGGATCTCGACCTGGACGGCGTCACCCCGGAAGGCCGTCGGGTAGTCCGGGCTGTCGATCAGAAGCGGCACGTTCGGCCAGGTCGGCGGAACCTTCGGCTTCGCGCCCTTCGGGATGTCCACCACCTTCAGACCACCGCCGCAGGCGGCATCCTTGGCGAGCACGACCCAGTGCGGGTGCCAGACGTGCCGGTTCACGCCGCCGTGGGCCGCATCGTCGAAGTCGGGGTGGAAGGTGACGGCGAGGGCGACGATGCCCTGCGCCTTGTCGAAGCCGATCGCGCCGCTGTCGAGCGTCGTCGGCCAGACGTAGGCGTAGACGCTGGAGCCCTCGAACCGGCCGGTGGCGTCGGGCTTGTCCTTGCCGGCCTCGCCGCGGACGCGGGTCGTGAACACGGCCGTATCGCCCCTGGTCACGATCGTCGTCTCGACGATGTCGAACGACGCCAGGACCGCCTCGTCGGGCTGCGCCTGGATGGGTATGGCCGACGTGCTGGTGGCGAGCGCGCACAGGGCGGCAGCCACGAGGCCGAAGCCCCATGCCTTCATTCGTCTCATGACACCGTGTCCTTCTCAGTTCCCGGGCTGTGCTCGGAGGGGCGGCGATCCGTCAGCGAAGGACGTCCAGGTGGCAGCCTGGACGTCGGGATCGGCCGCTTCATGCTCGCCGCAATCGAGCCGGAGATCCCGGGTCCCGATCGGGGCGTTCACGAAGGCGCAATGATGGGGCTGGGGGCCGGTCGGATGGGCGTTCGGCCGGAAGTGGCGGCAGCTGACGCACATCCGCTGCAGCGGGATCGCGCCGGCCTGCTGCAGGGTGCGGATCAGCTTGATCTGCGTGAGCAGGAGGTCGGCCTGCTCGTCCGGCGAGAGCCGCGCCAGGGCGGCCATCACCTGCGAGGCGGCCGAGGCGACGGCATGGCCGAGGGTCCGCCCATCCTCCGTCAGGCGGGCGATCACGGCGCGCCCGTCGGCCGGATCGGGGGTTCGCTGCAGGAGGCGCTTGCGTTCGAGGGCGGCGAGGGTGTCGGCCATGCTGGGGGCGGAGACGGCCAGCTCGGCGGCGATGTCCTTGGCGCGCAGGCCGGCGGGGCGGGCGGCGAGGAGGGCCAGCACCTGCACCTGTGTCGGGTTGAGGCGGGCCTGTCCGGCGGCGGCCCAGAGGTCGGCGCGCAGCACGAGGGCGACGCGCTCGAAACCCTCGCGCAGGCGGAAGAGGACGGGGTCAGGCGTGTCGGCGTGGTCCATGCCGCATAATTAGGACTCCTAATTTAAACCGTCAAGCGGGTGCGGGCGACGGGGTCGCCCGCGTGCAATCCTTCAGGCGTGAAGGGCGGCCGTGGCGGCGAGAGGGCTCACAGACCGTACTCGCGGGACAGCAGGAGGCTCGTCATCCGTTCCTGTTCCGCTTCGGCGAGCGCCGCGTTCCGGGCGGCCTGCTCGATCCGGTCGGTCTCGCCGGGATCCTCCTCTCGGCAATGTTGCTCGTCCGGTTCCTGCATCGTGGGCTCCTGGCATCTCACTCTCCGGAGCCCCCACGATGGCGCGTTCCGGATGAGAACACAACAGGAACAGAATGGCGCGGACGGTTTGCCGCCCGCGGGTTCCCCGATCGACCAATCCAGCCCGCGGGATTGGCCGCGCGCCACGCCGCGATCGATGCCTTCGGACGCTCGGGCGCGGAACACCTTCAATTCCGCGTGAGTTTGGAAGGCGCCATCGAGGGATTTAAGTATGGATATCTGGCAGCTCACGACGCGCGACCACACCAACATCACCGCCCTCCTTCGCGAGATTCCCTACGCGCTGAACGGGCCCGGCGTGGTCCGAAGCCGGGAGCGCCTGCTGGCGGATCTCATCGATGAGGTGAACGCGCACGCGGAGGCCGTCGAGGCCAGCCTGTCGGGGCCGCTGAGCGCACACGGGGAGGCGGGCGCCCTGCTGGACACGCTGCACCGCGAGCACCGGCAGATCGCGCAGCAGCTCGACGACCTCGCGGCGCGGCGCGGCCGAAACACCGAGGGCTGGCTCAGCACCTTCGAGGACGTGACCTACCTCCTCGACCAGCACCTCCACCGGCACGGCAACGAGCTGTTTCCCCTGGCGCGCCGGGTCCTGTCCCCGGACGAGGTGCAGGCGGCCACCCGGACGTTCGTGAGGGCGAAGATGCAGGTCCTGCGGGCAGGCACGGGCGGGCCGTTGCGGCAGGTCGCGGCGGGCGGCGTGTTCGGCGCCATCGCGGTGGGACTCGCGGCCGCGGCCGTGGGGGCGATCGTCTGGCGCTCCGGGCTGCTGCGGAGCAGCGCGGCCAGTCGCCCCGCGCGCGGGCGCCCCGATCGACCCGAGGGCATCGGCCGGGGCAAGCCGCGGGCCGACATGGCGGCGGCTGCGGCGCCGGGCAAGCGCGTGCCGGGGGAAGACCTCCGGCACCGCCAGGATCGGCTCCTGGACGAGGCGCTGGAGGAAACCTTCCCGAGCAGCGACCCGATCTCCCCGCACCAGATCACGCGGTAACCGGACCGACGACAAAGTGCCGGGCGCTCAGCCCGCCCGGCACGAGAGTCCGCCGTCCACGGGCAGGCTCACGCCCGTGATGTAGGCGGCCTCGTCGGAGGCGAGGAACAGGGCGGCGTTCGCCACGTCCCAGGCCGTGCCCATCCGGCCCATCGGGCAGGCTTCGTCGCGGGCCTTCACCATCGCCTCGGCATCCGCGTACTGGCCGGAGATCTGCTGGAAGATCAGCGGCGTGTTCATCATCCCGGGCATAAGGGCGTTCGCCCGGATGCCGTCGCGCGCGTGCTGCAGGGCGAGTCCCATGGTGAAGTTGTTCACGGCCGCCTTGGCGGCGTAGTAGGCCGCGTACGGGTAGCCGGTGTAGCGCACCGCGGCGATCGACGAGACGTTCACGATCGCACCGGCCCGCCGCGCCAGCATGTGCGGCAGCACGTGCTTGCAGGTGAGGAAGCAGCCCGTGACGTTGAGGTCGAGCGCGCGGTGCCACGCCGCCTCGTCGAGGTCGACCGGTCCGCCCATCTGGGCGTAGCCGACGTTGTTGTGCAGCACGTCGATGCGGCCGTGCCGGCCTGCCGCCTCGTCCACCACCGCCTTGACCGCGGACGAATCCGTCACGTCGCAGGACGCGGCCTCGGCGCGCCCGCCCTCGCCGGCGATGATCGCCGCCGTCTCCGCGGCGGCCTCCCGGTTGATGTCGATGCAGACAACGTGGGCGCCGTGGCGCGCGAAGGTGACGGCGGTGGCCTTGCCGTTGCCCCAGCCGGGGCCGACCGAGCCGGCCCCGAACACGAGGGCGACCTTGTCCTGCAGGCGCCGGGGAGCGGTCCGGGCGGGGTCGTGGACATCGCGGCCTGCGGTCGGGTCGATCACGTCCTCATCCTCCTGTTCGTCCGGGGCGCCGAAGGCCCGGCAGGTTACACGACGGCCGGGCCCGGGCCACCCGCATCGCCGCCGCCGATCCGGCGTCATCCCGTTCGCAGGCGGCCGGCCCTCGCCGGCAGGGCGATCCGCCATACATCACCGCCGGCCAAGCCTGCGCGTCCGGCGCGATCGCGCCGGGGTGCGGGCTTGGCCCCCTGCTCACGCCCGGTCCCGGGCTTGTCCGTGGGGCGCGCCGCTGCCAAACCCGTAGACGGGTCCCGGCCTGCTGGAGCAGCCGTCGCGCCGCCGCGCGGCCGCTCCTCCCCGCCCCGTCCCGGACCGCTGAGGATCGAGGTGACATGACCACGCTCACGCGCACCGGCTTCCTGGCCGGCCTCGTCGCCGGTGTCGTCCTGGGGGCGCTCCCCGTCAGGGCGGCCGAACCGCCGACCGTGTTCGCCGCCGCCAGCCTGAAGAACGCGCTCGACGACATCGCCGGCCGCTACGCTCAGGACGGCAAGGACGCGGGCAAGGCCGCGCCCCGGATCTCCTACGCGGCCTCGAACGCGCTCGCCAAGCAGATCGAGCAGGGCGCGCCCGCCGATCTCTTCTTCTCGGCCGATCTCGACTGGATGGACTACCTCGCCCGGAAGGACCTCATCCGTCCCGACACCCGGGTCAGCCTGCTCGCCAACAGCATCGTGCTGATCGCCCCCAAGGGATCGGCGCCCAGCGTCACCCTGGGACCCGACCTCGGCACCGCGCTCGGGTCGGGCCGCCTCGCGATGGGCAACGTCGAGGCGGTGCCGGCCGGCAAGTACGGCAAGGCCGCGCTGGAGAAACTCGGGGCCTGGGCCGGCGTGAAGGACAAGGTGGCTCAGGCCGAGAGCGTGCGGGCGGCCCTGCTGCTGGTCTCGCGCGGCGAGGCCCCGCTCGGCATCGTCTACGCCACCGACGCGGCCGCCGACCCGAACGTGACCATCCTGGCGGCCTTCCCGCCCGACAGCCACCCGCCGATCATCTACCCCGTCGCGATCACCCGGGAGTCGCGCAACTCCGACGCGGCGGCGTTCCTGGCCTATCTCCGCGGCCCCGCCGCGAAGGCCGCCTTCGAGCGACAGGGCTTCACCGTGCTCAACCGCGCGACCACCGCGGGCCGTGAGTGACTGGCTGACCCCCGAGGAGTGGACGGCGTTGCGCCTCAGCCTGCTGGTCGCCACCACCGGCACGCTGGCGAGCCTGCTGCCGGGCCTCGGGGTCGCCTACCTGCTGGCGCGGGGCCGGTTCTGGGGCAAGACCGTGCTCGACATGCTGGTCCACCTGCCGCTGGTGCTCCCGCCGGTGGTCACCGGCTACCTGCTGCTCCTCGCCTTCGGCCGGCGGGGGCCCGTGGGCGCCGTGCTCGCCGAGTTCGGCATCGTCTTCGCCTTCCGCTGGACCGGCGCGGCGCTCGCCTGCGCGGTGATGGGGTTCCCCCTGCTGGTGCGGGCGATGCGGCTGTCGATCGAGGCCGTGGACGGCAAGCTCGAACAGGCGGCGGCGACGCTCGGGGCCAACCGGCTGCAGGTGTTCGGCCTCGTGACGCTGCCGCTGATCCTGCCGGGCATCCTCGCCGGCACCGTGCTGTGCTTCGCCAAGGCGATGGGGGAGTTCGGGGCGACCATCACCTTCGTGTCGAACATTCCCGGCGAGACCCAGACCCTGCCCTCGGCCATCTACACCCTGACGCAGGTCCCGGGCGGTGAGGCCGGAGCGCTGCGGCTGACGCTGATCTCGATCGCGGTCTCGATGGTGGCCCTCGTCCTCTCCGAGGTCGCGGCCCGGCGCGTCGCCCGCCGGCTCGCCGCATGAGCGCCGGCCTGTCCGTCGCGGTCGCGCACCGGCAGGGGACCTTCCGGCTCCAGGCCGCCTTCGAGGCGCCGGGCGGCGTGACCGCCCTGTTCGGGCATTCGGGCTCGGGCAAGACCACGCTCGTCGACATCATCGGCGGCCTCGTGCGGCCGCAAGCCGGCCGCGTCGAACTCGCGGGCGAGGTGCTGGTGGATACGCAGACCGGCCGATTCGTGCCCCCGCACCGCCGCCGCGTCGGCTACGTCTTCCAGGAGAGCCGGCTGTTTCCGCATCTCAGCGTGCGCAGCAACCTGCTTTTTGGCCGCCGTCTGGTGCGGGGCACGGACGGGATCGGCTTCGACGACGTGGTCGGTCTCCTGGGGATCGGGTCTCTGCTCGGCCGGCGCCCGAACGGGCTGTCGGGCGGCGAGCGCCAGCGGGTGGCGATCGGCCGGGCGCTGCTCGCCCGCCCGCGGCTCCTGCTGATGGACGAGCCGCTGGCCGCCCTCGACGAGGCGCGGAAGGCCGAGATCCTGCCCTTCCTCGAGCACCTGCGCGACGCGGCGCAGGTGCCGATCATCTACGTGTCGCACGCGCTCTCCGAGGTGAGCCGGCTGGCCGACCGAATCGTCGTGCTGGAGGCCGGGGAGATCGTGGCCGCTGGCCCGGTCGCCGAGGTGACGGCGCGCCTGGACGTGCTGCCGCTGCGCCACGAGCGCGAGGCCGGCGCGGTGCTGGCGGCGCGCGTGGAGGCGCACGACCCGGTCTTCGCGCTGACGCGGCTGGCCACGGAGGCGGGGCCTCTCTTCGTCCCGCTTCTGCCCCGGCCGGTGGGCGCCGGCGTGCGGATCCAAGTGGCGGCGCGCGACGTGACCTTGAGCCTGCGCCGGCCCGAGGGGACGAGCGCGCTCAACGTGCTGGAAGGCCGCATCGCGGAGATCGGCGCGTTGGATCGCGCCGATCCGACGGCCGAGGTGCGGCTCGCCTGCGGCGGGGCGTCCCTGATCGTGCGGCTGACGCGCCGATCGCTCGCCGAGATGGGCTTGGCGCCGGGGCTTGCGGTCTTCGCCGCCGTGAAGAGCGTCGCGCTCCTCGACGCGCGCGCGCCGCCCGATGCCGGCCTCAGGTGACGGTGCAGGTCGCCACCGTTGTTGCGCCACTGCCACTGGGGTTGGCACACAATTGTTTAAAACTCCATTAAAACTTGCTTGCAGAATGTAGCATGGCGGAAGTTCGGTCGTCACACGGGGGCGTGCGATGACGACCGGACGATCCATCTATTTGCGAATTGTCAGCATCGGTGTATCCGCGTGGCTTGCCGGCTGCGCCTCGATTGGCGGGTATCCTGCCAATCCCTATAGCTCCGACTCGGACTTGGCCGCGTTCGTCGCCAATTCAGGGCCTGCTGCCATCCAGGCGTACTATGCCGCTCCGACGATCGAGCGCGAGGCGCTGCGGAATCGGATCATCTACTCGCGAATCGCCGCCTACGACATCGAGTACCAGGCGTTCCAGGCCGATCTGATCAAGGAAGCGAACATCGAAAACATCTCGGCGGACCTGATCGTGCTGGGCCTGAACGGGGCCGGGGCGACGGCCGGAGGGGTGGGTCTGAAGGCGGCGCTCGCGGCGGCATCGGCGGGCGTCGTGGGCGCGAAGGCCAGCATCGACAAGCAGTTGTTCTTCGATCGGGCGGTGCCGGCGCTCCTGGCGCAGATGTCGGCAGCGCGGGCAGGGCGGTTCACCCTCATCCAGAAGGGGCTGCAGCTGTCGGACGACCTCTACCCTCTGCCCGCAGCCCTCGTCGACGCCAACGCCTATCGCGAGGCCGGCAGCCTGCCGGTGGCCATCGACCTCCTCACGGCGAATGCCACGGCCGCGCGGACGGACATGAAGGCGACGGAGGTGCTCAACAGGGTGGGACCCGTGGTGGGGGTGGAGAGCGCCGAGGCGGCGGCCCGGGCCTCCGCGGCTCCCGCCCTCGCGGCGCGGCGGGCGCGCTCGCCCGGCCTCACCATCGTGAGTCCCGGCGGACCCTCCACCTTCTTCCGCAACCTGCCGTGAGGCGCCTGCTTGCCGCGCCGATAGGGGGAGCGGAAGCCGGCCGGTCGCACCGGTCCGGCGGAGGCAGACCTGCTCGTCCGTAGGAAGCTGACGGGGCGCCGGCCGCGCCACCGGAAACCGGCGAGATTTCCGCTTGCGCCGGGTCCGAAACGCACATAAAGATATCTTTATGTTTCGCATGGGCCCCGAGCCGACGTCGATGATCCGTTCGCTTCCCTTCGCGGATGCCCTGAGCGTGCTGCGCGCGGCCGCGGAGGAGACGCGCCTGCGCATCCTCGCCCTGCTCGGCGAGGGCGAGCTCTCGGTCTCCGACCTCACCGACATTCTCGGCCAGTCGCAGCCGCGCATCTCGCGCCACCTCAAGCTGATGGTCGAGGCGGGCCTCGTGGAGCGCCACCGGGAGGGCGCCTGGGCGTTCTTCCGCTTGGTCGAGGGCGTGTCCGGGCTTGTCGAGCCGCTGATCGCCGCGATGGACCGCAATGCGCCGCCCCTGTCCGAGGACCGCGCCCGGCTCCAGGCGGTGCGGGCGCAGCGGGCCGAGGCCGCGCAGTCCTTCTTCGCCCGCATCGCCCCGCAATGGGACCGGGTGCGCTCGCTGCACGTGCCGGAGGCCACCGTCGAGGCGGCGATCCTCGACGTGCTCGGCCCCGGCCCGATCGGCAGCCTGATCGACCTCGGCACCGGCACCGGGCGGATCCTCGGCCTGCTCGCCCCGCGGGCCACCCGCGCGACGGGGCTCGATGCCAGCCACGCCATGCTGTCGGTGGCGCGCGCGAACCTCGAACGCCTCGGCCTGTCGCGGGTCGACCTGCGGCAGGGCGACATCCACGCCCCGCCCTTCGGCCGCGGCAGCTTCGATCTCGTGCTGGTGCACCAAGTGCTGCACTACCTCGACGATCCGGCCCGGGCGCTGCGCGAGGCGGCCCGTCTGGTGGCGCCGGGAGGGCGCCTGCTGGTGGTCGATTTCGCGCCCCACGACCTTGAATTCCTGCGCGAGGCGCAGGCCCATCGCCGGCTCGGCTTCGCTCCCGAGCAGGTCTCGGCTTGGCTCGGCGACGCCGCGCTCAGCGACGTGCAGGTGCGTGAACTGGCGCCCAGCGGCGATGCCGAGCACCGCCTGACGGTCACGCTCTGGCTCGCCCACGAGCGCAGCGCCGCCACACTTGCCCGCGAGGTGGCCTGATGGCTGCCGCAAATTCCGCCGATACGCTGCCCGTGCGTGACACGGTGTGCGTCCCCCCGCGCGTCTGACGAGAGAACCGAGGTCCACGATGGTCTCCACCGCCTTCCGCCCGAGCCGCGAGAGCCGCCGCCCGATCCGGGTGTCCTTCGAGTTCTTCCCGCCCAAGACCGCGGAGATGGAGGAGACGCTCTGGGCGTCGATCGAGCGGCTGGCGCCGTTGCAGCCGAGCTTCGTCTCGGTCACCTACGGGGCGGGCGGCTCGACCCGCGAGCGCACCCACAACACTGTGGCCCGCCTCGTGCGCGAGACGAGCCTGAAGCCCGCCGCGCACCTGACCTGCGTGGCCGCCACGCAGGGCGAGGTGGACGAGGTGGTGCGCTCCTACTGGGATGCGGGCGTGCGCCACATCGTGGCCCTGCGGGGCGACCCGGCCGAGGGCGTCGGCACCGCCTATCAGGCGCATCCGGGCGGGTATGCCCGCTCCTGCGACCTCGTGGCCGGCATCAAGCGCATCGGCGACTTTCAGGTCTCGGTCTCGGCCTATCCGGAGCGCCACCCGGAGGCGCCCTCCCTCGACCAGGATCTCGACGCGCTCAAGGCCAAGGTCGATTGCGGCGCCGACCGCGCCATCACCCAGTTCTTCTTCGACAACGACCTGTTCTTCCGCTACCTCGACCGGGTGCAGTCGCGCGGCATCAACATCCCGATCATCCCGGGCATCCTGCCGGTGCAGAATTTCAAGCAGGCCGCGAACTTCGCGCGCCGCACCGGCGCCTCGGTGCCGGACTGGCTGGCCGCCCGCTTCGAGGGCCTGGAGGACGACGTCGCCACCCGCAAGCTGGTCGCGGCGGCGGTGGCGGCCGAGCAGGTGCTCGACCTCCTCGACCGCGGCGTGACCGATTTCCACTTCTACACCATGAACCGCGCCGACCTCGTCTACGCGATCTGCCACCTGCTCGGCCTGCGCGCGGTCCCGGCCGCGCCGCTGACGGAGAAGGCGGCGGCGTAACCGCCGGCCGAATCGGGAGCCCCGTCGTGGCCGAACCGCAGGACATGATCCTTCCCTTGCTGAGCGGGATGCGCGCGGAGAGCCGCGCGGATCTCCAGGCGATGCGCGAGGATCTGACGCGCGGCTTCGACCGCATCGAAGCCCGGATGGATCGCCTCGAAAAGCGCTTCAACAACCTGCGCGAGGCGGTGAACGGCGAATCGGTGCTCGGCCGCTAGGCGGCCGCCGAAGTCGAGGAGCGGCTGGAGGCCATCGAGAGACGCCTCGCGGCGCTCGAGAAGCAGTCCTGACGCACGCCGCGCCCCCGCGAAACATCCATCCTTCCTGAGGAGCCCGGCCCAGCCCGGCCCGAAACCCGGACGATTCCCCGATGACCGACATCCGCCCCGTCGACGGCACCGAGATCGAGCGCGCGCTGCGCCAGCGCGCGTCCGAAAAAATTCTCGTCCTTGATGGGGCGATGGGCACGGTGATTCAGCGGCTCGGATTCGGAGAGGCGGATTTCCGCGGCACCCGCTTCATGGACCACGCCCACGACCAGAAGGGCAACAACGACCTGCTGATCCTGACCCAGCCCGACGCGATCCGGCAGATCCACCTCGACTACTTCCTTGCCGGCGCCGACGTCTGCGAGACGAACACGTTCTCCGGCACCACGATCGCCCAGGCCGATTACGGCATGGAATCGATCATCCACGAGTTGAACGCCCAAGGCGCCCGGCTCGCCCGGGAGGCGGCCAAGCTCGCGGAGCAGCGGGACGGGCGCCGCCGCTTCGTGGCCGGCGCCATCGGCCCGACCAACCGCACGCTGTCGATCTCGCCGGACGTGAACAATCCCGGTTACCGCGCCGTCTCCTTCGACCAAGTGAAGCAGGCCTACGTCGAGCAGGTGCGCGGCCTCATCGACGGCGGCGCCGAACTCATCCTGATCGAGACGATCTTCGACACGCTGAACGCCAAGGCGGCAGTCGCCGCCGCGTGGCAGGTCTTCGAGGAGACCGGCGTCAAGCTGCCCATCATGATCTCGGGCACCATCACCGACCTGTCCGGGCGCACGCTCTCGGGCCAGACGACCGGTGCCTTCTGGAACTCCCTGCGCCACGCCGACCCGCTCACCATCGGCCTCAACTGCGCGCTCGGCGCGCGCGAGATGCGCGAGCACATCGCCGACCTCGCCCGGATCAGCGACACGCTGGTCTGCGCCTATCCGAATGCCGGCCTGCCCAACGAGTTCGGCCTCTACGACGAGAGTCCGGAGGCCATGGCCAAGCTCGTCGGGGAGTTCGCCGCATCGGGCCTCGTCAACATGGTCGGCGGCTGCTGCGGCACCACGCCGGACCACATCCGCGCCATCGCGCAGGCGGTGGCCGACAAGACCCCGCGCGCGATCCCGGAGATCCCGCGCCTGATGCGTCTCTCCGGCCTGGAGCCGTTCGTGCTGACGAAGGACATCCCCTTCGTGAACATCGGCGAGCGCACCAACGTCACCGGTTCGGCCAAATTCCGCAAGCTCATCAAGAACGGCGACTACGCCGCGGCCCTCGACGTGGCGCGCGATCAGGTCGCCGCCGGCGCCCAGATCATCGACATCAACATGGACGAGGGCCTGCTCGATTCCGAGAAGGCAATGGTCGAGTTCCTCAACCTCGTGGCCGCCGAACCCGACATCGCCCGGGTGCCGGTGATGGTCGACTCCTCGAAGTTCGAGGTGATCGAGGCTGGCCTCAAATGCGTACAGGGCAAGCCGATCGTGAACTCGATCTCCATGAAGGAGGGGGTCGACAAATTCGTCAAGGAAGCCAGGATCTGCCGCTCCTACGGCGCGGCGGTCGTCGTCATGGCCTTCGACGAGGTGGGCCAGGCCGATTCCTACGAGCGGAAGGTCGAGATCTGCACGCGGGCCTACAAGATCCTCACCGAGGAGGTCGGCTTCCCGCCCGAGGACATCATCTTCGATCCCAACATCTTCGCGGTCGCCACCGGCATCGAGGAGCACAATGACTACGGCGTCGCCTTCATCGAGGCGACGCGCACGATCCGCGACACGCTGCCCCACGCCCACATCTCCGGGGGCGTCTCGAATCTGTCGTTCTCGTTCCGCGGCAACGAGCCGGTGCGCGAGGCGATGCACGCGGTGTTCCTGTTCCACTGCATCAAGGCGGGCATGGACATGGGCATCGTCAACGCGGCCCAGCTCGCGGTCTACGACGAGCTGCCGCCGGAGCTGCGCGACCTCTGCGAGGACGTCGTGCTCAATCGCCGCGCCGACGCGACCGAGCGGCTGCTGGAGGCCGCCGAGCGCTTCAAGAGCGGCGGCGAGGCCAAGGCCAAGACCGCCGACCTGTCCTGGCGCGAGGGTTCGGTCGAGAAGCGCATCGAGCACGCGCTGGTCAACGGCATCACCGAGTACATCATCGCCGACACCGAGGAGGCGAGGCAGAACGTCGAGCGTCCGCTCCACGTCATCGAGGGCCCGCTGATGGCCGGCATGAACGTGGTCGGCGACCTGTTCGGGTCGGGCAAGATGTTCCTGCCGCAGGTCGTGAAATCGGCCCGCGTGATGAAGCAGGCGGTCGCCTATCTCGAGCCCTTCATGGAGGCCGAGAAGGCGGCGAACGGCGGAGGCAAGCGCCAGGCCGCCGGCAAGGTGCTGATGGCCACCGTGAAGGGCGACGTCCACGATATCGGCAAGAACATCGTCGGCGTCGTGCTCGCCTGCAACAACTACGAGATCATCGATCTCGGCGTGATGGTGCCGGCCACCAAGATCCTCGAGACCGCCAAGAAGGAGCAGGTCGACATCGTCGGCCTGTCCGGCCTGATCACCCCCTCTCTCGACGAGATGGTCCACGTCGCGGCCGAGATGGAACGCGAGGGCATGGACATGCCGCTGCTGATCGGCGGCGCCACCACGAGCCGCGTCCATACCGCCGTGAAGATCCATCCGGCCTACGCCAAGGGGCAGGCGGTCTACGTCACCGATGCGAGCCGCGCGGTGGGCGTGGTGTCGAGCCTGCTCTCGAAGGAGACCCGCACCGGGGTCATCGACACCGTCCGCGCCGAGTACGCCAAGGTCGCCGACGCGCACGCCCGCTCGGAGGCGGACAAGCAGCGCCTGCCGCTCGTGAAGGCCCGGGCCAATCCCTTCAGGATCGACTGGCCGGCCTACAGGCCGACGAAGCCGAGCTTCACCGGCACCCGCGTGTACGGCTCCTACGAGGTCGCCGACCTCGTCCCCTACATCGACTGGACGCCGTTCCTGCAGACCTACGAGTTCAAGGGCCGCTTCCCCGCCATCCTTGAGGATCCGGTCCAGGGTCCGGCGGCGAGAGCCCTGTTCGACGATGCGCAGACGATGCTCAGGCAGATCGTCGAGGAGCGCTGGTTCAACCCGAAGGCGGTGATCGGCTTCTGGCCGGCCAACAGCGTCGGCGACGACATCCGGCTCTACACCGGCGAGAGCCGGCAGGAGACGCTCGCGACCTTCCACGGCCTGCGCCAGCAATTGTCGAAGCGCGACGGACGCTCGAACACCTGCCTGTCCGACTTCGTGGCACCCGCGAGCAGCGGCCTCGCCGATTACGTCGGTGGCTTCGTGGTCACGGCGGGGCTGGAGGAGGTGCGCATCGCCGAGCGCTTCGAGCGCCAGAACGACGATTACCGCTCGATCCTCGTCAAGGCGCTCGCCGACCGCATCGCCGAAGCCTTCGCCGAGCGCATGCACGAGCGCGTCCGCAGGGAGTTCTGGGGCTACGCCGCGAACGAGACCATCGCGACCGAGGACCTGATGAAGGAGGAGTACGACGGCATCCGCCCGGCTCCCGGCTACCCGGCCCAGCCCGACCACACCGAAAAGGTCACGCTGTTCGATCTGCTCCAGGCGGAGCGGCGCATCGGCGTGAAGCTGACCGAATCCTACGCGATGTGGCCGGGCTCCTCCGTCTCGGGGATCTACATCGCCCATCCGGAGGCGCACTATTTCGGCGTCGCCAAGGTCGAGCGCGACCAAGTGGAGGATTACGCCGCCCGCAAGGGCATGGACGTGGCCGAGGTCGAGCGCTGGCTCGGCCCGATCCTCAACTACGACCCGGCGCGCCACCTCGCCGCGGCGGAGTGATCCGAGCGGGGCCGGCCCGGGCCAGGCCCGCTCGTCAGGGCTCGGCCATCAGCGCGTCGAGGATCGGGCAATCGGGCGTATCGGTGCCCGGGCAGTCGCCGATCAGGTGGTCGAGGGCCCGTTCGAGCCGGCGCAGGTCGGCCAGCTTTTCGCGCACTTCGGCGAGGTGCCGGGTGGCGATGCCCTGCATCTCGCGGCAGGTCACCTGCCGCCGGTCGACCAGGGTCAGCATCGTGCGGATGCTCTCGATCGGGAAGCCGAGGTCGCGGCAGCGGCGCACGAAGGTCAGGCGGCGCACGGCCTGGGCGTCGTAGCGCCGATGTCCGGACGGCGAGCGGGAGGGCGGCGGCAACAGACCGATCCGCTCGTAGTACCGCACGGTCTCCAGATGCACGCCGGTGGAGGCCGCCAGCGCGCCAATCGTCAGGTCATCCGTCATCGTCACGTGCACGCTCCCACTCGTCCCGTAGCGACTACGGGGTAGAGGATGCCGCAAGCTGAGGCCGGCGCCTACCGGCTTGGTGTGAGGCGCGGACCGTCTCTCCCGACCCGGTATACAGCACACCATCGTCGCGAGGCGCCGTGTCTGCGCAGGATGGACGCTGTGGTCCGGCCGGTCGCGCATCCCGTTCGCCGACGTCGATCGCGGGTACGATCAGACTTCGCATCGAGACGCGCCCAGCGTCGTCGAAACTCTCCATCTACTTGGTCGTCTGCTGATCTCGCGCAAATAAACGTTCTCGTTATTGAATGATAAGCGCTCCGCCGAGCCCTCTTTCAGCGGCACGATCGCCGTCATATCAACTTGAGCATAAATGATCGCGTGTGCCGCCTGTCGGTGTTTAGGCGGCGTTCAGACTTGTTCTGCCACATCGCGGGTCAACAACACCCATCACATCTTGCTGAGCTCGCATGAACTCGCCCGCAAAAGGTGCCATGACATCCAGCCAACGGCTTGCGTCCGCTCCGGACTCGAGCGTCGGGCCGGTGCCGATGTCGCCCGCCGATCTCCATCCGCCGCTGCCCGGCTACCTGCGCGAACACCTCGGCAAGCAGCTGCGCGCCTTCTACGCCGCCCTCGTGGCCGAGCCGCAGCCCGGCACGCATCTCGACTTGATCGCCAAGCTGGAGGGCGTGCTGGCCGAGCGGCCCGTCAGCGATCCGCGCTTCCGGAACGACCTCCTGGCCGCCCTGCCCGCGCTGCGCGCCTTCGCGGTGTCGCTCACCGGCAACGTCGCCCAGGCGGACGACCTCGTGCAGGAGACGCTGCTGCGCGCGTGGCAGAAACAGGACCGCTTCGAGCCGGGCACGAACCTGAACGCGTGGCTGTTCACGATCCTGCGCAACCAGTTCTACACGACCATGCGCAAGCGCAAGCGCGAGGTCGAGGATGTCGACGGAGCCGCCGCGCAGCGGCTGGTGGCCCTGCCGGACCAGGAGGACGGCATCGAGCTGCGGGACGTGTGGGACCGGCTCGGCCGCCTGCCGCCGCTGCAGCGCGAGGCGCTGCTGCTGATCGCCACCCAGGGCCTGACCTACGAGGCGGCGGCGCGCCTGATGGGCTGTCAGGTCGGCACGGTGAAGAGCCGCGTCAACCGCGCCCGGGCGGCGCTCGCCGCCGCCCTTGAGATCGAGGGGGGCCGGCTCGGCCGCTCGCTCGCGCCGTGACGGCGCCGGGCGGGCGCTTGCGCGACGAGGCGCCGGTCGTCTGCTCCGCCGCACCGGTGCGCCGGCGCATCACGCCCGACCGCACGGCCGGCGGACCCGGCCGCCGGGGTTGACCCGCGGCCCCCGGACGCCCAAAGCTTGGCGGCAGGGCCGAACGGCCGGCGCGAGGCGCGGCGAAGGATTGCGGCAAGTGGCGGGGACGGGCGCGAAGCGGACAGGGCTGTGGGGGATCGTGCTCCTCGTCGGGCTCGCCGCGGCGGGCTGCACGGAGTTCGCTTACACCTCGAAGACCTATGCGAGCCTGCGGGCGCAGGTGGTCACGATCGGCTGCAACGAGCCCTACGAGGTCTTCGACGAACGCCAGCAGCGCCGCATGCTGATCGTCTCGAACGGCCTGCGCGAGGTCGCGGGCTGCGGTCTCAACGGGGCCGACCCGGCGCTCACGCGTCGCAGCCGCTTCCAAGAGGCGGCGGTGACCTACCTGGCCGAGACCGGCCGCGAGACCTGCCGGATCATCGGCGAGACCGTCTTCACCGAGCTGCGCACCGAATTCGCCTATGCGTGCGCCGAGCCGGTGGAGAGGCCGGGCGCCAAGGTGCAGCGCCTGCCGGGCCGCTACTGACCGTTGGTCGGCGGGACGGGATGCGGGAAGGTGCGCTCGGCCGCGTCGCCCGCCGCGGCGAGCAGCGCCCGGGCGAAGTGGCGCGCCTCCGCCCGGTCGAGGGTGATGACGGCCGTCACCGGCTCGCCGCCCAGATCGGCGAGGCCGAATTCGACCTGCACGCCCGCCTCGGTCGGGGCGACCCGCAGGGTCCAGTCGCGATCGCTCATGGCGGCATCGGGGTCTCGGGGGCGCGTCTGCGCCGGAACCTTGCCCTATAGACCATTTTCCGTGGCGGGCGATCCGCTCGCGCGGCGTGTCCACGGTTGACCCGCCCGGTCCCGCGTGATGGGTGCGGCCCCGGAACGGCGTGGGGCCGCCGGGCGCCTCGGCCGCAACGGGAACGAGCCATGAGCGAGATTGTCTTCCGCACCGGCGAGGCCACGGTGCTCGCGGCCGAGGGCCAGTACACCGACGCCATGCCCGAGGTGCTGATCGGCTCCGTCCGCGGCCCGGTCGGCACGGCCTTCGCGTCGATGATGGGGCAGGTGCAGGGCCACACCCGGATGTTCGTGGTGCGCGACCTCAACCAGCTCGTGCGCCCGGCCACGATGATGACCACCAAGGCGACGATCCACACCGCGGAGTACGTCGAACTGCTCGGCGGGGTGGTTCAGGCCGCCACCGGCGACGCGATCGTGGATTGCGTGATCGAGGGCATCCTGCCGCGCGAGGGCCTGGACGAGCTGTGCATGATCATCATGATCTGGCTCGATCCGCGCTGCGCCGAGGACCCGAACCTCGACCGCCGGGACCTCTACCGCACCAACTACGAGGCGACGAAGCTCGCCATCTCCCGTGCGATCAAGGGCGAGCCGACCATCGACGACCTCATCGCCAACCGCCGCACGGTGAAGCATTACGCCCTGGAGGACGTGATCGAGTACGAGGCCTGAGCGGGCGCGGGCCTCTGGGCATGGCCTCGGCGGCGCGAACCTGCTTAGGTAGCGGCGGCCCGGCGGTCCCGTGCGGGCCGTCTTCCACGATCCGGGGGATCCGATGCGCCCACACCGCGCCGCGCTGGTTCTGTCCGTCTGCCTGCTGACCGGTCCGGCCCTCGCGCAGCCGCAGCAGGAGCCGTCTCCGCCGCCCGGTGCCGAGCGTGCGGCCGGCCCGCGCCGTGCCGCACCGGCGACAGCGCCGGGCATCCAGGTCTGGGACGCCCGGATCGAGGCGGGGGACCTGAGGGTCACCGGCAGCGTCGGCCGGGCCGGAATCGTCGTCACCCTGGACGACGACATCCCGGTCCAGACCGACCGCCGCGGCCGCTTCACGCTGCGCGTGCCCTACCTCCCGCCGAACTGCGTCGCGACCCTGCGGGCCGGCGACCAATCCCGCGAGATCGTGGTGGCGAATTGCGGCGCCACCGGCGCGACCGGCCCGCAGGGCGAGCCCGGGCCGACCGGCCCGCAGGGGATGGCCGGACCGGCCGGCCCCAAGGGCGAGCCCGGTGCCAGGGGCGAGCAGGGCCTCAAAGGGGAGGCCGGGCTCATGGGCGAATCCGGTCCCAAGGGAGAGCAGGGGCCGAAAGGCGACCAGGGGCCGAAGGGCGATCAGGGTGTCCGGGGCGAGGCGGGGCCGGCCGGCCCGCCGGGGCCGCGCGGCCCGCAAGGGGCGCCGGGACCGGTCGCGGCCCCCGCCGCGGCGTCGCCGGCCCTGCGCGTCCTGCGCCGCGACGCCTGTTCGGGCTCGGCCTGCGAACTCGCCTGCGAGAGCGGGGAGACGATCGTCTCGGCCTATTGCCTGCGCGGCGGCGCCCCGACCTACGGACGCGGCGAGGGCGGCGACACGGTGGCCTGCCCGTCCGACAGCGCCGGCATGGTCGGCATCTGCGCCAAGCTCTGAGCGGGCGAGAGCATTGTCCGACGAAGTGGATCCCGGTTCGTCGCAGAAAATGCGATCAATTAAAGACTTAGAGCGGCACCCGAGTGCAGCGCGCGGGGCGCTGCTCTAGCCGCCCGCGTCAATGCGCCGGGGACGAGCCGCCCCGGCGGACGGGCTTGAGGATCATCGCCAGCGGCACGGCGGCGGCCGAGACCAGGGCGAGCGTCCAGAACACGTCGATATAGGCGAGGAAGGCCGCCTGCATCTGCACCTGCCGCCCGATCCAGGCGATGGCTTGGCCCTGTGCCTCCACCGTGCCGGCGCCGTGGCTGGCGAAATACTCGGTCGCGGCGCGGACGGTCTGCTCGTAGGCCGGCGCGGAGGGCGCCACGTGCTCGACCAGCCGGCTCTGGTGGAATTGCTGGCGGTAGGCGAGGACGTTCTGGGCGAGGGCGACGCCCATCGAGCCGCCGACGTTGCGCGCCACGTTGATCAGCGCCGAGGCCTGGTCGGTCTGCTGCTTGGTGATCCCCTCGTAGGAGGCGGCGGTGATCGACAGGAAGATCATCGGCAGGCCGATGCCGATATAGATGCGCGACCAGACGAAGAAGCCGAAATTCAGATCGCCGTAGAGGTTCGTCAGGTCGATCATCGCGAAGGCGATGATCGTGGCGCCCGCAGCGATGAGGTATTTCGGCTGCACGAAGCCGGAGACCCGGCCGATGACGAACATCATCAGGCAGGTGACGATGCCGCCCGGCGAGAGGGCGAGGCCGGCCCAGGTGGCGGTGTAGCCGAAATAATCCTGCAGCAGCTGCGGCAGGAACTGCGTGGTGGCGATCAGGATCGCGCCGGTCGCCATCATCACGAGGAAGCAGGAGCCGAACTGGCGCTGGAGCAGGAGCCGCAGGTCCACCACCGGGTTCCGGTGGTTCAGCTCCCACGGGATCATCGCCACGAAGGCGACCGCCATGATGACCGCGAAGGTGACGATGAGGTGCGAGCCGAACCAGTCCTTCCGCTGTCCCTCGTCGAGCACGACCTCCAGCGAACCGAGGAAGGTCGCCACCAGCAGGAAGCCGACGACGTCGAAGCGCACGCCCGCGCGCCGCAGGCGCCGGCGCTCCTCCACGGCGGCGGGCGGGTCTTGGACGAGCAGGTGGACGAGCACCACCGCCACGACGCCGACCGGGGCGTTGATGAGGAAGCACCAGTGCCAGGAATAGGTGTCGGAGAGCCAGCCGCCGAGCGTCGGACCGACCACCGGCGCGACCACGATGGCGACTCCGTAGAGCGCGAAGGCCTGGCCGCGCTTCTCGGGCGGGAAGGAATCCGCCAGGATCGACTGGGCGAGCGGGGCCATGCCGCCGCCGCCGAGCCCTTGCAGAACCCGGAAGACCAGGAGCGATTCGAGGCTCCAGGCGAAACCGCACAGCACCGAGGACAACGTGAAGAGCGTGATTGCCGCCAGGAAGAACGCCTTGCGCCCGTAACGCTTGGCCAGGAAGCTCGATGCCGTGAGCACGATCGCGTTGGAGACGAGGTAGCTCGTCACCACCCAGGCGGCCTCGTCGGGCCCCACCGCGAGCCCGCCCGCGATGTAGCGCAGCGCCACGTTGGCGATCGTGGTGTCGAGCACCTCCATGAAGGTCGCGAGCGCGACCACCATGGCGACGATCCAGGGATTGTGCCCGCCGGCCGCCTGGCCGGAAGTGGGCTCGCTCACCGCACCCGAACCGTCGGCACGACCGACATCCCGGGGCCGATCGCCACGTCGTCGGGCCAGTGCTCGACCACGATCTTGACCGGCACGCGCTGCACGACCTTGACGTAGTTGCCGGTGGCGTTCTCGGCCGGGAGCAGACTGAAGGCGGTGCCGGAGCCGGGCTGCACCGAGGCGACCCGCCCGGTGATCCTGTGGTCCGGATAGGCGTCGATCTCGACATCGACGCCCTGGCCCGGGCGCATGTCGGTGATCTGGGTCTCCTTGAAGTTGGCGGTGACCCAGATGTCGTCCGGCACGAACATGCTGAGCGCCTGGCCCGCCTGCGCGTACTGGCCGACCGCGCCGGTGAGGCGCACCACCCGGCCGCTCTGGGCGGCCGTCACGGTCGTGTAGCCGAGGTTGAGGCGGGCCTGGGCCTCCTGGGCGCGTGCCTGGGCGAGGCTCGCCTGCGCGCTCGCCTTCTGGGCCTCGAGCGCGCCGATCTGGCGCTCGGCCACCGTCACGGCGGCGTCGGCGCGCTGCAGGTTGGCCTGCTGCTGCTGCTGCTCGGAGGTCGATTGCTGCGAGCGCTGCACGCTGCCGGCCCCGCGCGAGGCGAGATCCTGGTAGCGGGCGGCGTCGGTCTGCGCGAAGGCGAGGGCGGCCTTGGTCTGCTCGACCTGGGCCTTCGCCTCGGCGACGCTGCCCTGCTGGGCGGCGATCTGGGCCTCGGTGCTGCGGATCGAGGCCTCGGCCGCGGCCACCTGGGCCAGCGCCTGCTGCAGGGCGATCTCGTAATCGCGCGGGTCGATCCGTATCAGGACGGCGCCCGCCGCGACGTGCTGGTTGTCGGTCACCGGCACCTCGACGATGTAGCCCGGCACCTTCGGGGCGATCGCGAACTGGCGCGCCGCCACGAAGGCATCGTCGGTGGATTCGTAGGGGTGCAGGAAGGTCAGCCAGTACCAATACCCGCCGGCGCCTGCCACGAGGAGGAGCACGGCGCCCGCCGCGAACCAGAGCGGGTGACGGCGCAGCAGGCCCGTCCTCCTCCCGTCCTCGACGCCCGTGGGCGCTTCGGCATCCGGCCCGGGCTCGGCCTCGGGCGGAGTCTGCGGGCGGTCGCCAGGGTCCTGTCCGTCGCGGTGTCTCGCGCCGGTCTGGTCGTCCAACATCGCTGATGATCCGGATACGGCCGCGTGCGCGGCCGCGACAGGCGCCCACCTCGGGCAGACAAATGTCAGCACCCGGTGCCGGTTCCCCAACGTGAGACGATTCGCCTTCGGAGGCCCGCACGAGCAATCGGTCCGGACCGTCGCTTCGGAAGGTTACTTTGCGACGTAAGGGAAGCAGGAACGCGGGAGGTTGCGGTGCGTTCAGCACAATGTGCGCCGGCTGAGCTTGATGCGCGCACATCATCGCCGGAGTTTCCCATGACCGCCGGAACGCCTCTTCCGACCACCGATCCGGGCTCCGACCGCCTTCGCGCCATGAGCGCCGTCCTGGCCCGCAACTGGTGGCTGATCGCGCTGCGCGGCGCAGTCTCGATCCTGTTCGGCATCGTCGCGCTGATCTCGCCCTTCGCGACGCTGCTCACGCTGGTGATCTTCTTCTCGGCCTACATGCTGGTGGACGGCATCGCCGGAATCGTGGCGGCCGTCCGGGCGGCCCAGCGGCACGAGCGCTGGGGTTTTCTCCTGGCGGAGGGCCTGCTCGACATCGCGGTGGGCGTGCTGGCCTTCATTTGGCCGGGCAGCACGCTGCTCGCCTTCGTCTACCTCGCGGCGGCCTGGGCGCTGGTGTCGGGCGCCCTGATGATCGCGGCGGCGTTCCGCCTCCACCTCGACCACGGGCGCTGGTGGCTGGTGCTCGGCGGAGTCTGCTCGGTGCTGTTCGGGATCGCCCTGCTGATCAACCCGGTCGTCTCGCTCGCGGTGCTCACCGCGTGGCTCGCCGCCTACGCGATCGTCTTCGGCATCCTGATGCTGGTCCTCGCCTTCCGGGTGCGCAGCCGGAAC
>NZ_JBKIBX010000028.1:52069-83142 GCF_046557895.1 Methylobacterium oryzisoli
CCGGAACGCCGCGTCGACCGGCACCCCGCCGGCCGGGACGGTCAGGCCGGCCTGACGGCGGCGGGCCTCAGGCGGTGATTGCCGCGTCCTTCCACAGCCACGCGGCGCCGCGCACGCCCGAGGCGTCGCCGTAGCGGCTCCTCAGGATCGGCGTCGTCACTGTGTCCGAGATCACGTGCGGCGCGGTCATCTCGGTGAGGCCCGGATAGACCTCGTCGATCGTCGAGAGGCCGCCGCCCAGCACGATCACGTCGGGATCGAGGATGTTCACCACGCCGGCCAGGGCACGGGCGAGGCGTTCGCGCCAGCGCGCGAAGGTGGCCCGCGCGCCCGCGTCGCCCGCCCGCATCGCCGCCACGATGGCCTCCCCGGCGAGCGTCTGCCCGGTGACGCGGGCATGATCGGCGGCGAGCGCTGGACCGGAGAGCCACGCCTCCACGCAGCCGCGGCGGCCGCAATAGCAGGGCGGCCCGGGGCGCTCGTCGTCCCGCGGCGCGGGCAGGGGGTTGTGGCCCCATTCCCCGGCGATGCGGTGACGCCCCGACAGGGCGCGGCCCTCCACGGCGATGCCGGAGCCGACGCCGGTGCCGAGGATCACCGCCCAGACCAGGGCCGCCCCCGCCCCCGCGCCGTCCACCGCCTCGGAGACGGCGAGGCAGTTCGCGTCATTCTCGATCCGCACCGGCCGCCCGAGTCGGTGTTCCAGATCCACCTTGAACGGCCGGCCGATCAGCCACGTGGAGTTGGCGTTCTTGACGAGGCCGGTCGCGGGCGAGACCGCGCCCGGGATGCCGAGGCCGACCGTGCCGGAGCCGCCCGCCTCCTGCTCCAGGGCCGCGACGAGGCCGGCCATCGCGGCGAGCGAGCCCTCGTAATCGCCCCGCGGCGTCGGCACGCGGCGCTCGGCCCGCACGCGCCCGTCCCGGTCGAGGACGATGCCGGCGATCTTGGTCCCGCCGACGTCGAGGCCGACGAGCAGGGGAGGGGGTTGCGTCACGGGCCGGCCGGCACCGGCTTGTCGTCGGCGATCTCGGTGCCGATCGCCACCGGATGCGCCATCACCTCCCGCAGCTTGACCGGATCGAGTTCGCCCTCCCAGCGGCTGATCACGATGGTGGCGACGCCGTTGCCGACGAGGTTGGTGAGCGCGCGGCACTCGGACATGAACTTGTCGATGCCCAGGATCAGCGCCATCGCGGCCACCGGCACCGGGTTGCCGGGGATGGCCGCCAGCGTCGCGGCGAGCGTCACGAACCCGGCGCCCGTCACGCCCGAGGCGCCCTTCGAGGTCAGCATCGCCACCAGGATGATGGTGGCGTACTGGCCGAACGAGAGGTCCGCGCCCACGGCCTGCGCCAGAAACAGGGTCGCCAGCGTCATGTAGATGTTGGTGCCGTCGAGGTTGAACGAGTAGCCGGTCGGGATGACGAGGCCGACCACCGAATCCGAGGCGCCCAGCCGCTTCATCTTCTGCATCATGTGCGGCAGCACCGTCTCGGAGGAGGAGGTGCCCAGCACGATCAGCAGCTCGTCCTTGATGAAGGCCAGGAACTTCAGGATCGAGAAGCCGCAGACCCGGGCGATGGTGCCCAGCACCAGCAGCACGAACAGCAGGCTGGTGAGGTAGAAGGTGGCGACGAGGCCCGCGAGGTTGCCGAGCTTGGCGATGCCGAACTGGCCGATGGTGAAGGCCATGGCGCCGAAGGCGCCGAGGGGCGCGAGCTTCACGATCAGCCCGATGATGCGGAAGAAGATCTCGCCCGCCACGTCGATGGCGTGGATCGCGCCGCGCCCGCGCTCGCCGAGGCCGGTGATGACGACCCCGGTGAGGATCGAGATCAGCAGCACCTGGAGCAGGTCGCCCGTCGCGAAGGCGTCGAAGAAGCTCTTGGGAATGACCGCCATCAGGTGGGCGACGGTGGAATCGTCGGCCGCCTTCTTGGCGTAGGCGGCCACCGCCGTAGCGTCGAGCTTGGAGGGGTCGGCCCCGAAGCCGGCGCCCGGCTGGATGATCTCGCCGACGATCACGCCGATCAGCAGCGCCAGGGTCGACACCAGCTCGAAGTAGATCAGCGCCTTGAGGCCGACGCGCCCGACCTTCTTGAGATCGCCGATCGACGCGATCCCGTGCACGATGGTGCAGAAGATCACCGGCGCGATCATCATCTTGATGAGGGCGATAAAGGCATCGCCGAGCCACTTCATCGATTTCGCCGTATCCGGCGCGACGTAGCCGAGCAGGACACCGAGGGCGATCGCGATCAGCACCTGGATGTACAGCACCTTGTACCAGGGCTGGTGCGGTGCGGCGGCGTGGGTGGCGGTGTGTTGCATGTCCCCTCCCGATACCGGGCCGCGGGCGCTCCGCGGCGCCCCTGGCGTTTGCGCACTCTATGAGCCTGCCGAACGCCCTAGTCTATCCTGCGTAGTCGAGCACAGCATCGCGCGGTGGAAAAACTTCGTGATCAGACATCGGGGGCTTTGCCGCTCTAGCTTCCTCAGGGACAATCCGGTCCGGCGGCCATGCCGCAACGGTCCGTCCTGCCCGGGAGGCAACCCGTGCTCAAGTCCGTCGTTCCGCCGGCGCTCGGCCTCGTGCTGGCCTGTGCGGTGTGTCTGGGCGCGACGCCCGCCCGTGCGGGCGTGGTGGCGCAGGTCGACCGCGGCGCCCAGCGCATGCGGGTCTACGTCGACGGCGCGCTCGCCCAGGTCTGGCCGGTCTCGACGGCGCGCTCCGGCTTCGTCACGCCGCCCGGGCAGTACCGTGTCTACCGTCTGGAGCGGTGGTGGTGGTCGCGCAAGTACGGCGGGGCGATGCCCTACGCGCTCTTCTACCGCGGCGGCTACGCCATCCACGGCACCGCGGCGGTGGGCCGGCTCGGGCGCCCGGCGAGCCACGGCTGCGTGCGCCTCGCGCCCGGCCATGCCCGCTGGCTCTTTCGCCTCGTGCACGATGTCGGCGGGGCGCGGGTGGTCATCCGCTAGCCCGGCCTCCGATGGTCTGCTGTCGGAGGCCTCGCGCCGACGCGGTGACCGCTGCGGCGCGAGCGCTCTCCGAAGGATCAGGTCGGCTGCGTGCGGCGGGGGCGCACCGTCCAGCGCTCGAAGGCGGCCGCCCCCTCGTCGCTCCGGCCCTCGCCGGGCGTGGCGGCACCGAGCGCCTGCGAGAGGCTCTCGATCACGTCGTCGATGCGCGCGTCGCCCCCCTCGGTCCCTTCCGGCTTCGCGGCGGCCGGGGCGGCTCCCTCGGCGGCGGGCGTGCGGCTGGCGAGGCGG
The DNA here is from genome assembly GCF_046557895.1 of Methylobacterium oryzisoli. NCBI lineage: Bacteria > Pseudomonadati > Pseudomonadota > Alphaproteobacteria > Hyphomicrobiales > Methylobacteriaceae > Methylobacterium > Methylobacterium oryzisoli. The sequence goes on from NZ_JBKIBX010000028.1 coordinate 55,346, forward strand.
CGCAGGGCGTTCGTCACGCTCGACTCGTCGCGCGCGCCCTGCCCGGAGCCGTAGCGTCCGAACCCGTAGCGGGTCTCGACGATGTCGAGCATCGCGTCGAGGGCGGCGTTGCTGAGCGCCACCTCGTCCACTTGCGGCGGTCCCTGAAGCGCGACGGTGCGCGCCTCGTAGGCGGCGTCGCCCGTCACCTCGGGGCCGAACCACGCCGGCGGCGCGAAGGCGCTCGCATCCTCGTCCGGCCCGAACGCCACCGTCACGACGTCGAGGGCGCCGGGCGTCACGAAGCGGTCGACCAGCGCCTCGCGCCCGCCCTGGAGGCCCACCACCGTGCGGTCGTAGGCGGCCTTGCCGGCACAGACGTCGAGGAGCGCGTCACCGTGGGCGCGCGGCACCTCGGTGCGCTCCTCCGCGGCGGCGCCGTTGGCGTCCGTGGTCACCAGCACGAGGTGGCACTGCGATCCGTCCACCCGCACCAGCGAGGTCCGCCCGCCCTGGGGCTGGAAGTAGCCCTCGGTGACGCGCGAGGCCCCCCGCTCCTTCCGGATCAGCCGGACGAGGGAAGGCGCCACCAGGAAACGCCGCGCCAAGGTCATGGCCGTCAACTCCACTCGATCACTCAACGGACGGGGCGCGAAACCCCGCGGGCTTCATGGCGCGAGCAATGCGGCGAGAGCAGGACCAAACTCCCGGGCGGGAGTGGTTTTCCCACAGAATTCATCGCGCGCGACGACGCTGCCCGCACGCGCGCGGCCGGCCGCCGCCATCGCGGCTAATCCTACCCGATCGCGATCTGATCTCCAAGAATTCAGAAAGGACCGGGCGAACCAAGCTAAGCGGGACGATCGAGACTGGCGGTGATCAGTGAATCCGCGATCCGCGTGAGGGTTCGGGCGGGTCCGTCCGCCCCGAAGATCTGGCCGCTGGCGAAGGCCCCCTCGATGAGCAGGAGGAGCCCGTCCGCCAGCAGGCCGGGATCGCGCGCGCCGATCTCGGAGGAGACCGCGACGAGGCGCGCCCGCAGCGCCTGCTTGCTCGCGCAGGCCGCCGCCCGGGCCGGATGCCCCGGCTCGGGATGCTCGATCGCCGCGTTGGACAGGCCGCAGCCGCGATAGCCAGGACGGGCGGTGCGCTCGGCGATGTCGGCGAGGAAGGCCATCAGCCCCGCCCGCCGGTCGCCCGGATGCGCGGCGAGGAAGCGCTCCAGGCGGGCCCGGAAGGCGGCGTCGAAATCCTGCAGGCAGGCCACCGCGAGCGCGTCCTTGGAGGCGAAGCCGCGATAGAGGCTCGGCTTCGTCACGCCCGCGCGCTCAACGATCTCCTCCACGCCCACCGCCCGGATGCCGCGGCTGTAGAAGAGGTCGCGCGCCGCCGCCCGAATGCGGTCCCCCGCGCGGATCCGCTCCGCGCCCTGCGCCCCGCCCTCCTCGTCGCCCCCCAGCGGCTCGCGCTCCATCGCATTCCTCTGGCTTTCGCGCTTGACGATGTTACTGACTGGTACGTAACATCGTAGCACGGAATCGGGGAACGTCCACCATGTCGCAAGCCATCGCCACCGGGGGCGTTCCGCCGGCCTCGCGCCGGCCCTTCGGCCAGAACTACGCCTTCGTGGTCGTGGGGGTGGTCTTCCTGGCGCTGCTCGCGGCGGCGGGGCTGCGCGCGGCGCCCGGCGTGCTGATCCTGCCCCTGGAGCAGGCCTTCGGCTGGAGCCGCGGCACCACCTCCTTCGCGGCGGGCCTGGGCATCTTCCTGTACGGGATGGTGGGTCCCTTCGCGGCGGCCCTGATGCAGAGCTTCGGCATCCGCCGCACCCTGCTCTGCGCGCTCGCCCTGATGTCGGGCGCGACGGCGCTCAGCGCGCTCATGAGCGAGCCCTGGCACCTCGTGGCGACCTGGGGCGTGCTCTCCGGGCTCGGCAGCGGCTGCGTCGCCATCGTGCTCGGCGCCACGGTGGTCAACCGCTGGTTCGTGGTCCGGCGCGGGCTGATCATGGGCCTGCTCACCGCCAGCACCGCCACCGGCACGCTGGTCTTCCTGCCGGGCCTCGCGGCCATCGCGGCGGCGGGGGGCTGGCAGCCGGTGGTGCTCACCGTCTCGGTCGCGGTCGCGGCGCTGATCCCCCTGGTGTGGTGGCTGCTGCCGGAGCGCCCGGGCGACATCGGCCTCGTGCCCTACGGCGCCGCGCCGGGCAGCGCGGTCGAGCCGCCGCGGCGGGTGAACCCCTTTCGCAGCGCCATCGACGGGCTCGTGCGGGCGAGCCGCCGGGCCGATTTCTGGCTGCTGTTCGGCACCTTCTTCATCTGCGGCCTCACCACCAACGGGCTGGTGGGCACGCACCTGATCTCGTTCTGCGCCGACCAGGGCCTGCCGGAGGTGCGGGCGGCCGCGCTGCTCGCCATGATGGGGGTGTTCGACCTCATCGGCACCACCGGCTCCGGCTGGCTCACCGACCGCTACGACCCGCGCAAGCTCTTGTTCATGTATTACGGCCTGCGCGGCCTCTCGCTGATGGCGCTCCCCTTCACGGACTTCTCGTTCTACAGCCTGTCGATCTTCGCGGTGTTCTACGGGCTCGACTGGATCGCCACGGTGCCGCCCACCGTGCGGCTGACCAACGAGATCTTCGGCGAGCGCGACGCGCCGATCGTTTTTGGCTGGATCGCGGCGGGCCACCAGGCCGGGGCGGCGACGGCCGCCTTCGGGGCCGGGCTGTCGCGGGCGGCCGAGGGCCGCTACCTCGAAGCCTTCCTGGCCGCCGGCCTCACCGGGCTCATCGCCGCCGTGATGTCGCTGATGATCGCCCGCGCGGCCCGCCGGCCCGTGGCCGCCTGACGGGGCGCGGGGGGTCTGACCCCGCGCCCATGATGGGGTATGGAGGCGGCCTCCTCGCCGATGAGACCAGCATGACGGACAGACCCGCCCGCCCCCAGCCGCTCCCGCTCACGGTCCTCACGGGCTTCCTCGGGGCCGGCAAGACCACGCTGCTCAACCGGCTGCTGCGCGACCCCGCGCTCGCCGACACGGTGGTGATCGTCAACGAGTTCGGGGCGATCGGGCTCGATCACCTGCTCATCGAGACCGTCGACGAGGGCATGGTGCTGCTGGGGGCGGGGTGCCTGTGCTGCACCGTGCGCGGCGACCTGATCGCCACCCTGGAGGACCTGCTGCGCAAGCGCGACAACGGCCGGATCACGCCGTTTCGAAGGGTGGTGATCGAAACCACCGGCCTCGCCGATCCGGCGCCGATCCTGCACGCGCTGCTCTACCACCCCTACATCGCCATGCGGTACGCGCTGCAGGGCGTGGTGACGGTGGTGGACGCGGTGAACGGCGCGGGCACCCTCGACGCCCACCCGGAGGCGGTGCGGCAGGCCGCGGTGGCCGACCGGATCGTGCTGACGAAGACCGACCTCGCCGGCGAGGCGGCGGCCCTGCGCGACCGGCTCCATGCCCTGAACCCGGCCGCGCCCGTGCTGCCGGCCGATGCCCCGGCGGACAAGGTCCTCGGCGGCCTGTTCGGGCTCGACGGCAAGCTCGCGGATGTCGGCGCGTGGCTCGGCGCCGAGGCGGTGGCGGCGCAGGAGCACCGGCACGATCACCACGGGCACCACCATCACGGGCATCATCACCACGACGTGAACCGGCACGACGCGGCGATCCGCGCCTTCACGCTGACGAGCGACGCGCCCGTGCCGCGTCCCGCCTTCGAGATGTTCCTCGACCTCGTGCGCTCCGGCCAGGGGGCGAATCTCCTGCGCCTCAAGGGGCTGGTGGCGCTCGCCGACGCGCCGGAGCGTCCCGTTGTGGTGCATGGCGTCCAGCACGTCGTCCACGCTCCGGTGACGCTGGCGGCGTGGCCGGACGACGACCATACCTCGCGGCTGGTGCTGATCCTGCGAGAGGGCGACCCGGCCTTCGTGCGCCGGCTCTGGGACGCCTTCCTGGGGCGTCCGACGGTGGACGGCCCGGACGCGGCGGCGCTCACGCACAACCCGCTCGCCATTCCGGGGGGCTGATCCGGTCCGGTTCTTGATTGGTGAACGGGTGCGGCAGGCATCCGTCCCGGATCGGGACAGGGCGGGAGGGCGAGGCATGGCGGTGCACAGGTTCTCGGTGATCCAGGGCGGCGCGCCGGATCAGGAGCCGGGCCGCTGGACGACCGAGATTGTCCGACCCTCCGAGATCGGCGAGGCCGACATCGCCGGCTGGCGGGCGCTGCTGGCGCGGGCGGCCGAGGCCTCCGTGCTCGCGGACCCCGACGTGCTGCTCACGCTGGCCCAGCACTGCGCCAGGGGGCAACTGCTCCGGCTGCTGCTGGTGCGACAGGGGAGCGAGGGGGGGAGGATCCTGCGGGGGGTGCTGCCCCTGCGGGTGCCGGGCGGCCTCTGGCCGCGGGGCGCGACGCACCCGTGGAGCCTGCCCCTGATCGGAACCTGCGCCCCGGTGATCGAGGCCGCGCGGGCCGGCGCGGTGCTGCGCGCGGTGCTCGACGACCTCGCGGCTGACGACAGGCGCATCGAGACCCTGCGTCTGGCAGGCCTCGCCCCCGCCGGCCCGCTCGCGGCCGCCCTCGCCGAGGCGGCGGCGGGTGCCGGCCGGCGCCTGAGCCTGAGGCCGCGGGAGGACCGGTCCGCGCCGCCGCGGCTCAGCCCCGACCCGCTGCCGCGCGCGCCGACCTCGCTGGAACGGGTACGCGAGCCGCATCACGTGCGAGATGCGGTGGAGCGTTTCCTCGCGCTCGACGCGTCCGGCCCGGGCGCCTGCCTCTTGGACGATCCCCCGGTGGCGACAGCCTTCCGGGTGGTGGTGCGGCGGTTCGCCCATCGCCGCGAGGCCTGCATCGACCTCGTGCGGCGCGATGGGGCGGTGATCGCCGCCGCGATCCATCTCGGCCCGCCCGGGCGGGATCGGGTCTGGCGCCGGGCCGGCCTGTCTCTGGCCGGCGCGCAGTCGCCGCCTCAGCCGGGCCTGACCCTGGAGGCGGAACTCTCCCTGACGCGGGCCGGGCGACGCGAGCCCGTCGCCCGCCCGATCGCGCCCACGGCCCTGCGGGCGCGCTGAGGCTGGGAGCGGGCTCCGATCGCGTCGCGACACGGTCCATGACGCGTGCTGGCGGGGCGGGCGGCAAACACCCCCCGCGTTTCGTTCGGGGAGCGTCCCGCTACTCGTCCTCGCCGAAGCGGTTGGCGAGCAGGGCGGCGATCGCGTCCAGGCACGCCTCCTGATCGGGGCCGAGGGCCGTGACGAAGATGCTGGTGCCCTGTGCGGCGCCGAGCGTGAGCAGACCCATGATGGAGCGACCGCCGACCGTCTCGCCCCCGCGCGACACGGTGACGTCGGAATCGAACCGCTCGACGGCCTGCACGAACTTGGCGGAAGCGCGCGCGTGCAGGCCGCGCCGGTTGATGATGGGCAGTTCGCGCGCCGACGCGCCCTCGGGCACCGGCGGCGGGACACACGCGTCGAGGTCGGAGTCGTTCATCGGGGCTGAACCCTGCGGGAGCCGCGGCCGCGCCGACGGTCCAGTCCTGAGGGGGTGGGGATGGGCGCGGCGGGAGCTACTTTCCGGCCAGCACCCGCGAGGCGACGTTGATGTACTTGCGGCCGGCCTCCTGGGCGTGGAGCACGGCCTCGCCGAGGCTCTCCTCGTCCCGGACGCTCGCGAGCTTGATCAGCATCGGCAGGTTGATGCCCGCCACCACCTCGACGGAGCCGCCGTTCATGCAGGAGAGGGCGAGGTTCGAGGGCGTGCCGCCGAACATGTCGGTCAGCACCACCACGCCGTCACCGCTGTTCACCCGGCAGACCGCCGACATGATGTCCTTGCGCCGGACCTCCATGTCGTCCTCGGGGCCGATCGTGATGGTTTCGATCTGCTCCTGCGGCCCCACGACGTGCTCCAGCGCGGCCTTGAACTCCGTCGCGAGCAACCCGTGGGTGACGAGCACCATTCCAATCATCGACACGAGATCCGACGCCCCTTTCAGAGCCGAGCCGCCATTTTGTGCAGCGCAAGGGCGAGCGCAAGAGCATTGCGGCGAAATCCGCGTCAGCCCGCCACCATCATGCCACGGTGCCGCCGCCAGCGCCACAACACCGTACTGGCCCGGGCGGGGTCGCGGGGAAGGACGATCCGCGGCAGGCGGATGCCGAGGAGAAGGATGTTCTCCTCCTCCCGTTCGGTCATCCGAGGGGCGGTCTCGGCGAGGTCCACGACCAGCCGCACCACCGCCGAAGGCAGCGTGTTCTCAACGGTTTGGGGGCCGTAGCCGCGGATCTCCACCAGCCCGGCCAGCACCGGGTGCGGGCGGGCGATCAGCCGCCCGTGCCGGGCGTCGAGGAGGATGCGGTCATCGCCGACCAGCGCCGCGTAGCTGCGCGAAATAGGGCCGCTGTCCAGAAGATCGCGCGCCAGGGTCGTTTTGCCGCTGCCGGAGGCCCCGCGAATCAGGATGCCGTCCTCGCCGAGCACCACGCACGAGGCGTGGATCGTCGCGGACGCGCTCAGCGCGTGAGCCCCGGAATGCGCACGACGAAGCGGGCGCCGAGCACGCTCGGCTCCCCGTCCTCGTCGGGCGGGCCTAGGCGGTTCTCGGCCCGGATCGTGCCGCGATGGGCCTGGACGATCTGGCGGGAGATCGACAGGCCGAGCCCCGAATTCTGCCCGAAGCCCTGCTCCGGCCGGTCGGTGTAGAAGCGCTCGAAGATCCGCTCCAGGGCGTGGGGCGGGATGCCCGGGCCGTCATCCTCCACGACGAGTTCGACGGTGTTGCGCAGGCGGCGCAGGGTCACCCGCACGGTCGCGCCCTTGGGCGAGAACGAGCGGGCATTGTCGAGCAGGTTGTTGACCACCTGCCCCAGCCGGCTGTCGTGGCCGATGATCGCGAACGGGTCCTCCGCGCCCGGCGGCGGCGGTTCCACCGTGAGGGCGATGGCCGCGTCGCGCGGCCGGCGGCGCTCGTTGGCGACCGACGTGACGGTGGTGAGGAGCTTTCTCAGGTCGACCCGGGCGGCCTCCGCGCGGGCGAGTTCCGCGTCGAGGCGCGAGGCGTCCGCGATGTCGCTGATCAGCCGGTCGAGGCGCTTCACGTCGTGCTGGATGATCTGCATCAGCCGCGCGCGCGATTCGTCGGTCTTGGCGAGCGGCAGGGTCTCGACGGCGCTGCGCAGGGAGGTCAGCGGGTTCTTCAGCTCGTGCGAGACGTCGGCCGCGAAGTTCTCGATGGCGTCGAGGCGCCGGTAGAGCGCCTGCGTCATCTCGCGAAAAGCCCCCGAGAGGTGGCCGATCTCGTCCGTGCGCTTGGTGAAGTCCGGGATCTCCTGGCGCGACTTGATGCCGAGACGCACCCGCTCGGCGGCCTCCGCCAGCCGGCTGACCGGCCCGACGATCTGCCCCGCGACGAGGAGCGAGAGCACCACCATCACCAGGGCGGCGATCAGGAAGACCTGCAGCAGCGCGAAGCGCTCGGAGGCGATGATCTTGTCGATGTCGCCCTCGGGCGTGGAGAGCAGGAGCGCCCCGCGCACCGTGCGGGCGCGCTGGATCGGCACCGCCACCGACACGATCGTGTCGCCCTGCGGCGTGCGCCGCACCAGGGTGCCGCGGGCGCCCTGCAGGGCGCGCTGCACCTCCGGCAGGCTGCGCCCGTCCGCCGGGCCGGCCTCGTCCTGCGGCTCGCCGCGGCGCAGGAACGGCAGGTACTGCGCCGCGCCGTTCCAGGCCCGCTCCATCAGGCTGGGCTTTTCCTTGCGCACCGGGACCTCGGGCCGGGCGAGGTCGCCCCGGACGTAGAGGTTGCGCGAATCGATCAGGCTCGTCCCGTCGCGGTCGTAGACCCGCGCGCGGGTGCCGGTCGGGGTGATCAGGCGGCGCAGCAGCGGCGCCACCCGCTCCGGATTGAGGGAGAATTCGAGTGCCGAGAGGGTCTCGTCGCCGCTGCCCTGCAGCTCGCCGGCCTGGAGCTGCAGCAGGCGGTCGGGGTCGATGCTGATCGCGTCGGTGTCGACGGTGGCGGAGGCCGCGATCGCCCCCGCGATGATGTCGCCCTGGGTGAGCAGGCTCTGGACCCGCGCCTCGATCAGCCCCTGACGGAACTGGTTGAGGTAGAGGAACCCGATCAGCAGGGCGATCAGCCCGGCGAGGTTGAGCACGACGATGCGCCGCGTCAGGCTCGACGAGGCGCGCTGGGCGAGCCAGCGCCCGATGCTGCGCGGGCCGAACCGCTCGCGCAGATGGGGCTCCTCGGATTCCGTCTCGGCGCCCGCCGCCCCGGTCTCGGCCCCGAACAGGCGCCGTACGGCGCCGAATGCCCCGCTGCTCACGATGCGTGTCTCAGGCTTCCTTGAAGCGGTAGCCGACGCCGTAGAGCGTCTCGATCATGTCGAAGTTGGTGTCCACCACCTTGAACTTCTTGCGCAGCCGCTTGATGTGGCTGTCGATAGTGCGGTCGTCGACGTAGACCTGGTCGTCGTAGGCCGCGTCCATGAGGGCGTTGCGGCTCTTCACGACGCCGGGGCGCTGCGCCAGCGCCTGCAGGATCAGGAACTCCGTCACCGTCAGGGTCACGGGCTCGGCCTTCCACGTGCAGGTGTGGCGCTCGGGGTCCATCATCAGCTGCCCGCGCTCCAGCGAGCGGGCGGCGGCGGCCTCCGCCTCGCGGGCCGAGGCGCCCGGCCCCGCCTCCTTGGCGGCGAAGCGGCGCAGCACCGCCTTGACCCGCTCCACCAGCAGACGCTGCGAGAACGGCTTCCGGATGAAGTCGTCCGCCCCCATCTTGAGGCCGAACAGCTCGTCGATCTCCTCGTCCTTCGAGGTCAGGAAGATCACCGGCAGGTCGGATTTCTGACGCAGGCGCCGCAGCAGCTCCATGCCGTCCATGCGCGGCATCTTGATGTCGAAGATCGCGAGGTCGGGCGGGGAGTGCTTGAGGCCGTCGAGGGCCGAGGCACCGTCCGTGTAGGTCTGAATCCGATACCCCTCGGTTTCGAGCGCGATCGACACGGAGGTGAGGATGTTGCGGTCGTCGTCGACGAGGGCGATGGTCGGCATGGGCATTCCCTGAGAAAGGGGGCGTTGCGGCGCAGGATCGCAGGACCCTGCTGAACGCCACCCGACGTATCGCCGGTTGCAGTCCGGCCGGGCGGGCCGTGCCGCCGCCCGGCCCGAAAAGGCTGGACAGTGACCGCGGCGCCACGATTCCGTCACCCTTAAGACCATCGCGGCGAAAAAGCGAGCACCGGTCTCGGACCGGGTGTGGCTCGCGTGCCACCCCGCCCGGCGGGGAGGGCGGGTGCGGCCCGCGACGCGAGGCGCGATGGACGCCGCCCGCCCCCGGCGCCACGCTGCGGCCGCATCCGAAAACCCCCTTCCGCGTGAGGATCCGCATGGCCGAGACCGAAAAACCCCAGGCCGCGCCGCTGCCCGCCGCGGCGGCGCCGTTCGACGCGATCGGCCTCGCCAAGGACCTGCTGCGCTCGACCCGGGTCGGCGCGCTCGCCACCCTCGACCGCGGGGACGGATCGCCCTTCGCCTCGCTCGTCACGGTCGCCACCGATCTCGACGGCGCGCCGCTGATGCTGCTGTCGCGGCTCTCGGCGCATACCCTCAACCTCGAGGCCGAGCCGCGCTGCTCGCTGCTGCTCAGCCCCGGCGGCAAGGGGGATCCGCTCGCCCATCCCCGGCTCACCGTGGCGGGCCGGGCGGCGCGCACCCCCGAGCCCCGCGCCCGGGCCCGCTTCCTCGCCCGCCACCCGAAGGCGGCGCTCTACGCCGATTTCCCGGATTTCGCGTTCTTCCGCCTTGAGCCGGCGGCCGGCCACCTCAACGGCGGCTTCGCCAAGGCCGCCACCCTCACGGCCTCGGAGCTGCTGACGCCGCTCGCCGGGTGCGAGGGCCTCGCGGCGAGCGAGGCCGGGGCGGTTGCGCACATGAACGAGGATCACGCCGACGCGCTCGCCCTCTACGCCACGCATTTCGCGGGCGCCGGGCCGGGGCCGTGGCGCCTCACCGGCCTCGACCCGGAAGGGCTGGACCTCGCGGCCGGCGACCGCACCGCCCGCGTCGCCTTTCCCCAGCCGCTGGCCGACCCCGGTGCGCTGCGGCCCGTGCTGGTGCGGATGGCGGCCGAGGCCCGGGCGGCGCAACAGAGCTAGTGACAAATCCCCGTTCCTGTCGGTCGCCGGATTCGCGAAAGCGATTGAACCGCGAAGTTTCGCCACCTACTAACGGGGGGTTACCGCGCCGCGTGCGCGGCGCGGATGCGGCGGTCGCGAGGCGAGGGTTCCGGCGTCCGGCGTCAACGAGGAGAGCGACGCGCGCCGGGTGGATCCCCCGCCCCGGCCGCGGCGCCAGGAGGAGCACTCGTGAGCGATTTCGGCGTATTCAACGGCGCGTGCGGCGCCGGTCAGGTCGGCTTCCGCAACCTGAAGGCCGTGTTCTGGAACCTCGAGGCGCCCAGCCTCTACGAGCAGGCCCTGCAGCGGGGCGAGGCGCAACTGGCGGCGGGTGGCGCGCTCGTCGCCGAGACCGGCATCCACACCGGCCGCTCGCCCAAGGACAAGTTCGTGGTCCGCGATCCGGCGACCGAGACCGAGGTCTGGTGGGAGAACAACGGCTCGATCACCCCTGAGCAGTTCGACGTGCTGCACCAGGATTTCCTCGCCCATGCCGAGGGCAAGGAGCTGTTCGCGCAGGATCTCTACGGAGGCGCCGACCCGGCGCACCGGGTGCGCGCCCGGGTCTTCACCGAGTACGCGTGGCACTCGCTGTTCATCCGCAACCTGCTGATCCGCCCCGAGCGCAGCGAGATCGCCGGCTACGTGCCCGACCTCACGATCATCGACCTGCCGAGCTTCAAGGCCGATCCGGCCCGCCACGGCGTGCGCTCCGAGACCGTGATCGCCTGCGACTTCACCCGCAAGATCGTGCTGGTCGGCGGCTCGTCCTACGCGGGCGAGATGAAGAAATCGGTGTTCACGTATCTGAATTACATTCTGCCGAAGGCCGGCGTGATGCCGATGCACTGCTCGGCGAACGTGGGCAGCGGGGGCGACTCGGCCCTGTTCTTCGGTCTGTCGGGCACCGGCAAGACCACCCTGTCGAACGATCCGGCCCGGATGCTGCTCGGCGACGACGAGCACGGCTGGAGTCCGAAGGGCATCTTCAACTTCGAGGGCGGCTGCTACGCCAAGACCATCCGCCTCTCGCGCGAGGCCGAGCCCGAGATCTACGCCACCACCGAGCGCTTCGGCACGGTGATGGAAAACGTGACCATCGATCCGGTGACGCGGCTGCCCGACTTCGACGACGCCTCGAAGACCGAGAACACCCGCTGCGCCTACCCGCTGCCCTTCATCCCGAACGCGAGCCCCACGGGCCGGGCGGGGCATCCCAAGAACATCGTCATGCTGACCTGCGACGCCTTCGGGGTGCTGCCTCCGATCGCCAAGCTCACGGGCGCCGAGGCGATGTACCACTTCCTCTCGGGCTACACCGCCAAGGTGGCCGGCACCGAGAAGGGCCTGAAGGGGCCGGAGGCGACCTTCTCCACCTGCTTCGGCGCGCCCTTCATGCCGCGGCACCCCTCGGTCTACGGCAACCTGCTGCGCGACCTGATCGCCCGTCACCACGTCGATTGCTGGCTCGTCAACACCGGCTGGACCGGCGGCGGCGTCGGCACCGGGCGGCGCATGCCGATCCGGGTCACCCGGCGGCTGCTCACCGCCGCGCTCGACGGCTCGCTCGCCAAGGCGGATTTCCGGCGCGACCCGTATTTCGGCTTCGCTGTGCCCACCTCGGTGCCGGGCGTCGAGCCGCACATCCTGTACCCGGTGAAGACGTGGCAGGATAAGGCGGCCTTCGCCGAGACGGCCAGGAAGCTGGTCGAGATGTTCCAGGCCAACTTCAAGCGGTTCGAGGCCCACGTCGACGCCGACGTGCGCGCCGCCGAGCCGACGATGTCGATCGCCGCGTGAGCATCACCCGCGGAACCGCGGGGAACCCCTCTCCCAAACGGGAGAGGGGTTCCCGCGCTTCGGCGTCGCCGTGCGGGAGAATGGAAAACCATGATGATCCTCGTCGTCGGTGCGGGCGTGGTCGGGCTCGCCTGCGGGCGGGCGCTGGCCCTGCGCGGCCACGAGGTGATCGTGGCGGAGGCCGAGGGCGGCATCGGCACCGGCGTGTCATCGCGCAATTCCGAGGTCATCCACGCCGGCATGTACTATCCGGCGGGATCGCTGCGCGCCCGCCACTGCGTCGCGGGGCGGCGCCTCCTCTACGCCTACTGCGCCAGCCACGGCGTGCCCCACGCCAAGACCGGCAAGCTCATCGTCGCGGCCACCGAGCCCGAGCGGGCCAAGATCGCGGCGATCCACCAGCAGGGCGTGGCCAACGGCGTCGAGGGGCTGGAACTCCTCGACGGCACGCAGGCGCGCCGGCTCGAACCCAGCCTCGCCTGCGCGGCGGCCCTGCTCTCGCCCGAGACCGGCATCGTCGACAGCCACGCCCTGATGCTGGCGCTTCAGGGCGACGTCGAGGCGCATGGCGGCGCGCTCGCCTTCCACACGCCCGTCGAGCGGCTGGCCCGCGACGGGGCCGGCTGGGTCGCGGTGTTCGGTGGCGAGGCGCCGGGGGAACTCGCCGTGGACGCGGTCGTCAACACCGCGAGCTTCGGCGCGCACGCGCTCGCAACCGCCACCGAGGGCTATCGGCCTGAGCGGGTGCCCCGCCTCGTGCTGGCCAAGGGCAACTACTTCGGCTGCCTCGGCCGCCCCGCCTTCACCCGCCTGATCTACCCGGCGCCGGTCGAGGGGGGCTTGGGGATCCACCTCACCCTCGATCTCGCCGGGCGCATGCGCTTCGGCCCCGACGTCGAGTGGATCGACGCGCCCGTCTACGAGGTCGATCCCGGCCGCGGCGCGCTGTTCTACGCCGCCATCCGCCGCTACTGGCCGGACCTGCCGGACGACGCGCTGTTTCCCGACTACGCCGGCATCCGCCCGAAGCTGTCGGGACCGGGGCAGCCGGCGATGGATTTCGTCGTCGACGGCCCGGCCGAGCACGGCCTGCCCGGCCTCGTGCAGCTCTTCGGCATCGAGAGCCCGGGCCTGACGTCGAGCCTGTCGCTCGCCGAGGATGTGGCGGACCGTCTCAACGCGTGAGACCGTGCGTCCTGCCGCCGTCTTGGCGCGGGGCGGGGCCGCTGCTATCTCCGGTCCGCTTTCCCAATGCCCCGTGCGCCACGCTGACCGTCGCGCCTGCGCGCCGGAGACCGTCTCGGAATGACCGCCAAACCCATCGACACGATCCGCAACTTCTCGATCGTCGCGCATATCGACCACGGCAAATCGACGCTCGCCGACCGCCTGATCCAGCTCACCGGGGCGCTCACCGCCCGCGAGATGACCGAGCAGGTGCTCGACTCGATGGACATCGAGCGCGAGCGCGGCATCACCATCAAGGCGCAGACGGTCCGGCTCGACTACAAGGGGCAGGACGGGCGCGACTACGTCCTCAACCTGATGGACACGCCCGGCCACGTGGACTTCACCTACGAGGTGTCGCGCTCGCTCGCCGCCTGCGAGGGGTCGCTCCTCGTGGTGGATGCGAGCCAGGGCGTGGAGGCCCAGACGCTCGCCAACGTCTACCAGGCGATCGACGCCAACCACGAGATCGTTCCGGTCCTCAACAAGATCGACCTGCCGGCGGCCGAGCCCGACCGCGTGAAGGAGCAGATCGAGGAGGTGATCGGCATCGACGCCTCCGAGGCCGTGCCGATCTCGGCCAAGACCGGGCTCAACATCGAGGCGGTGCTGGAGGCGATCGTCGCCAAGCTGCCGCCGCCCAAGGGCGACCGCGAGGCGCCGCTCAAGGCGCTGCTGGTCGATTCCTGGTACGACGTCTATCTCGGCGTCGTCGTGCTGGTGCGCATCGTGGACGGGGTGCTCAAGAAGGGCATGACCATCCGGATGATGGGCGCGGACGCGGTCTACGGCGTCGACCGCATCGGCGTCTTCCGGCCCAAGATGCAGGACGTGACCGAACTCGGCCCCGGCGAGGTCGGCTTCCTCACCGCCTCGATCAAGGAGGTGGCCGACACCCGCGTCGGCGACACCATCACGGAGGACAGGCGCCAGACCAAGGACCCGCTGCCGGGCTTCAAGCCGGTGCAGCCCGTCGTCTTCTGCGGCCTTTTCCCGGTCGATGCCGCCGAGTTCGAGAACCTGCGCGGCGCGATGGGCAAGCTCCGGCTCAACGACGCCTCGTTCTCCTACGAGATGGAGACCTCCGCGGCGCTCGGCTTCGGCTTCCGGTGCGGCTTCCTCGGGCTCCTGCACCTCGAAATCATCCAGGAGCGGCTGGAGCGCGAGTTCAACCTCGACCTGATCTCGACCGCGCCGAGCGTGGTCTACCGCCTCAACATGTCCGACGGCGAGAAGCGGGAGCTGCACAACCCCGCCGACATGCCCGACGTGATGAAGATCGACACGATCGAAGAACCCTGGATCCGTGCCACGATCCTCACGCCCGACGAGTATCTCGGCGGCGTGCTCAAGCTCTGCCAGGACCGCCGCGGTACGCAGATCGACCTCAACTACGTCGGCAAGCGCGCCATGGTGGTGTACGACCTGCCGCTCAACGAGGTGGTGTTCGATTTCTACGACCGCCTGAAGTCGATCTCGAAGGGCTACGCCTCGTTCGACTACCACATCTCGGATTATCGCGAGGGCGACCTCGTGAAGATGTCGATCCTGGTGAATGCCGAGCCGGTCGACGCGCTCTCGATGCTGGTCCACCGCACCCGGGCGGAATCCCGCGGCCGGGCGATGTGCGAGAAGCTGAAGGACCTGATCCCCCGCCACCTGTTCCAGATCCCGGTCCAGGCGGCGATCGGCGGCAAGATCATCGCCCGCGAGACCATCCGGGCCTTGTCCAAGGACGTCACCGCCAAGTGCTACGGCGGCGATATTTCCCGCAAGCGCAAGCTCCTCGACAAGCAGAAGGAGGGCAAGAAGCGCATGCGCCAGTTCGGCAAGGTGGAGATCCCGCAGGAGGCGTTCATCGCCGCCCTCAAGATGGACAGCTGAGGCGCGGCCTCACTCCGCGACCGCCACCACCACCTCGTTGCGGCGCAGGAACGGCACCGTCACGGGCGGGTCGTAGCCGAGGAAGGCGACCGCGCCCGCGGGCGCGAGCCCGGCCTGCGCCAGCGCGCCCAGCAGCTCCGCCTCGCGGGCGCGCCGCGCCGCGGGCGTCGGCCGGCCGGAGAAGCGCAGCGCGGCGAGGCGCTGCGCGGGGACGAGGGCGATCCGCACGAGGGGATCGGTGGGGACGGGGGCGCCCGCCTCCGCCACCCGCCGCGGCAGCACGAAGCGCATCACGCCCGCACCCGCCTCCACCGGTGCCGTCATGGCGATGAGGCGGCCCGTCTGCTCCACCGGCACCGTCATGGCGATCAGCCGCGCGGCCCGGTTCGCGCCGGTGATGTAGCGGAAGAGCCGCCGGAAGGCCTCCGCGTCGCCGGGACCGTCCGCCGCGGTCTCCACCACCGCCCGCGGGGCGTAGTCGCGGATCTCGACGCCGCCGGGCAAGCGGCGCACCACCGCGTAGCGCGGCTGCTCGTAGGTGGCGCGGATGCCGACGGCAGAAAGCACCGACTCGGCCGCCGTGACGAGGTAGTAGCCGATCTTTCCCATCGCGGACCGGGGATGCGGCGATGCGGGACTGCCCCGCGCGCCTTAAAAGTGTTCTAGAACAGCGCTGGGCCGAGAGAAGCCGACCCGACCGCATCACGACCGAGGAACCGCCGTGCAGACCAACTTCACCCCGGAGCAGCTCGCCGTCCCCGCCATGGCCGCCTCGGAGAAGATCCTGCGCACCTGCGTCCATTGCGGCTTCTGCACCGCCACCTGTCCCACCTACCTGCTGCTCGGCGACGAGCTGGATTCGCCGCGCGGGCGCATCTACCTGATCAAGGACATGCTGGAGGGCGGCAAGCCGGCGACCCCCGAGGTGGTCAAGCACGTCGACCGCTGCCTCTCCTGCCTGTCCTGCATGACGACCTGCCCGTCGGGCGTGCACTACATGCACCTCGTCGATCACGCCCGGGCGCATATCGAAGACACCTACCGGCGGCCGGTCGGGGACCGCTGGCTGCGCGCCCTGCTGGCGCAGGTGCTGCCCTACCCGAACCGCTTCCGCCTCGCGCTCCTCGCCGCGGCCCTCGGGCGCCCATTCCGGGGCCTCGTCGCGGCGCTGCCGCGGGCCGGCAGCCGCTTGGCCGCCATGCTCGACCTCGCCCCCGCGACCCTGCCGAACCGCGCGGCCCACGACCGGCCCGGCACCTTCCCGCCCACCGGCCCGGCCCGGGGCCGGGTGGCGCTGCTGCGCGGCTGCGCCCAGAGCGTGCTGCGGCCGGACTTCAACGAGGCGGCGATCCGCCTGCTCAACCGCCACGGCGTCACGGTGGTGCAGGCGAAGGGCGAGGGCTGCTGCGGGGCGCTGACCCACCACATGGGCCGGGAGGATTCATCCCACGCTCACGCCAAGCGCACCATCGACGCCTGGATCGCCGAGATGGACGGGGAGGGGCTCGACGCGATCCTGGTGACGGCCTCGGGCTGCGGCACCACCATCAAGGATTACGGCTTCATGTTCCGCGACGACCCGGCTTATGCCGAGAAGGCGCGCCGCGTCTCCGCCATCGCCCAGGACGTGACCGAGTACATGTCCGCCCTCGGGCTGATGGAGCCGGTGGTCGAGAGCGACCTCGTGGTCGCCTATCACTCCGCCTGCTCGATGCAGCACGGCCAGGGCATCCGCACCGAGCCCAAGGCGCTGATCAAGCGCGCGGGCTTCACCGTGAAGGACGTCCCGGAGGGCCACATCTGCTGCGGCTCGGCGGGCACCTACAACATCCTGCAGCCGGAGCTCGCCGCGGCCCTGCGCGCCCGCAAGGTCGCCAACATCGAGCGCGTCCGCCCCGACCTCATCGCCACCGGCAACATCGGCTGCGTGACGCAGATCGGGAAGGGCACCGGAATCCCGATCGTCCACACGGTGGAACTGCTCGACTGGGCGACCGGCGGCCCGAAGCCGGCCGCGCTGGAGGGGCTGGAGGAGCACCGCCCGGCGATGGAGGCGGCGGAGTAGTCTCGTTCGGGTAAAGGCTGGATCCGCGGGGAACCCCTTTTCCGCACGGGAGAGGGGATCCCGCGCTGCCCGCGCTTGTCTTCAAGGCGAGTGCGCTGCCCGCGCCTCACCCCCGCGCCGGAAAGCCTTCCTCGAACCGCGCCGCCTCGCCGCGCGACGGGGTCTCCAGGCTGCCATCCCACATCACCACCTCCCCGCGCACGATCGTGCCGATGGGCCAGCCGGTGACTTCCGTGCCGTCGTAGGGCGTCCAGCCGCAGCGCGAGGCGATCCAGGCGTTCGTGATGGTCTCGCGGCGCTTCAGGTCCACCACCGTGACGTCCGCGTCGTAGCCCAGCGCGAGCCGGCCCTTGCGGGCGAGGCCGAAGGCGCGCTGGGGGCCGGCGCTGGTGAGGTCCACGAAGCGCGACAGGCTGAGCCGGCCCGCCGCCACGTGGTCGAGCATGATCGGCACCAGCGTCTGCACGCCGGTCATGCCCGAGGGCGAATCCGGATAGGGCTTGGCCTTCTCCTCCCGCGTGTGCGGCGCGTGATCGGAGCCGAGCACGTCGGCCACGCCCTGCGAGAGCCCCCACCACAACCCGGCGCGGTGGGCCGCATCGCGCACCGGCGGGTTCATCTGCACCAGCGTGCCCAGGCGCGCATACGCCTCCGTCCCGTCGAGGGTGAGGTGGTGGGGCGTCAGCTCCACGGTCGCCACGTCCTTGTGCGCGGCGAGGAAGCGCATCTCCTCGGCGGTGGAGATGTGCAGCACGTGGATGCGCGCGCCGGTCTCGCGGGCGATGCGCACGAGGCGCTGCGTGGCCTTCAGCGCCGCCTCGGGCGAGCGCCAGACCGGGTGCGAGGACGGATCGCCCGGCACCCGCAGGCCCTTGCGCTCGCGCAGCATCGCCTCGTCCTCGGCGTGGAAGGCGGCGCGGCGGCGGATGCGGCGCAGGATCTCGGTCAGCCCCGCATCGTCCTCGACCAGCAGCGAGCCGGTGGACGAGCCGATGAAGACCTTGATGCCGGCCGCGCCCGGCAGCCGCTCCAGCTCCGCCACCTCGGCGGCATTCTCGTGCGTGCCGCCGACCCAGAAGGCGAAGTCGCAGTGCATGCGATGGTGGCCGCGCCGGATCTTGTCGGCCAGCGCCTCGGGGCTGGTGGTCTGGGGCGAGGTGTTCGGCATCTCGAACACCGTGGTGACGCCGCCCATCACGGCGGCGCGCGAGCCGGTCTCCAGATCCTCCTTGTGGTCGAGCCCGGGCTCGCGGAAATGGACCTGGCTGTCGATCACGCCCGGCAGGAGGTGCAGCCCGGTGCAGTCCTGCACCCGTCCGGCCGAGGCCTGCGCGAGGTCGCCGATCGCCGCGACGCGCCCGTCCCGCACGCCGAGATCGCCCGGCCCGATCCCGTCGTGGTTGACGATCGTGCCGCCGCGCAGGAGGAGGTCGAAGCTCTGGCTCATCCGGCAAATCCTTCGGCATGACGGCGCGCGGGGCCGATTGAGAGCGGCCCCGCGGCGGCTTATGTCAGGCCCGGTCCCGGTTCAAGCCGGCCGCCGGATCCTAAGCGGACGAAGCGTTGGCCGGCCAACGCTTCGTCCGCTTGGATTCTCCTTTTGCCGCAGGTTCTGATCGCAAAACCGGCGGCCATTGTTGCGAAACCTGCTCAGGAGCCGCCCGCATGCCCATCGCCCCCCTGCCGGACCGCGCCGTCGTGGCGATCGCGGGCGAGGAGGCCGCGGGCTTCCTCCAGAACCTCGTGACCTGCAACGTCGAGACCCTGCCGCCCGGCGAGGCGCGGCTGGGCGCGCTGCTCACTCCCCAGGGCAAGATCCAGTTCGATTTCCTGATCGCGCGGGCCGGCGACGGCTTCCATCTCGACGTCGCCCGCGCCCTGGTGCCGGACCTGATCCGGCGCCTGACGCTCTACCGGCTGCGCGCCAAGGTGACGCTCGCCGAGACGCCGCTCGCGGTGAGCGCGGCCTGGGACGCCGCACCCGGCGAGGGCTGGCTCCGCGACGGGCGCCTGCCGGCCCTGGGCTGGCGCATCCACGCCCCCGCGGCGCCGGCCGCGGATGCGGGCGAGGACGCCTACCACGCCCACCGGATCGGGCTCGGCGTGCCGCAGAGCGGCGCCGACTTCGCCCTCGGCGACGCCTTCCCGCACGAGGCGCTGATGGACCAGCTCAGCGGCGTCGATTTCCGCAAGGGCTGCTACGTCGGGCAGGAGGTGGTGTCGCGCATGCAGCACCGCGGCACCGCGCGTACCCGCGTGGTGCTGCTCCGCTATTCCGGCGGCACGGCGGCCCCCGCCGGCACGCCGGTCACCGCCGGGGGCAAGACCCTCGGCACGACGGGCAGCGCCGCGGGCGAGAGCGGCCTCGCGCTCCTGCGCCTCGACCGGCTGGCCGATGCGCTGGAGGCCGGGGAGGGGGTGGAGGCCGGGGGGATGGCCGTGCGCGTGGAGAAGCCGGACTTCGCGACCTTCGCGATGCCGGCGCGGGTGGGCTGAACGGGCTAATGGGCTCAACAGCCCTCTCCCGCACGGGAGAGGGGATCCCGCGCTGACCGTTGCCCCGGTTCCGCGAGGGGAGCCTGCGCCGTCTCGGCACCCGCCTGCACCGCCCGCAGCACGAACACCCGGACCGCCGACGACAGGTTCTGCTCGCCCCGTCCCGCATCGATCTCGCCGACGAGCGCCTGCACCGAGAGGCCGCGGCCGGCCGCGATCTCCCGCAGGGCGTCCCAGAACGGGGTTTCCAGCGACACGCTCGTGCGATGGCCGGCGATCATCAGCGATCGCTTCAGGACGCCGCCGGCCGCACGGGTCATTCGGCGCGGTCGGGACCTTCGAGGCGGTGGCCCTCGTGGCGGGCGACCTCGATGGACCGGCGCGCCTCGGCCAGGGTCTTGGCCTTCTTCGGCGCCCCGAAGGCGACCCGGTTCCCGGCCGCCTCGGCGGCCTTCTGGACCCGGGCCTTCGCCTTGCGGGCCTGTCGCAGGTTGATGATGTCGGCCATGCGGCTACTCCGCGCTGGGGGCAAGCATCGTCTCGGGACGCACCACGGCGTCGAACTGCTCTGCCGTAACGTAGCCTAACCGAAGCGCCTCCTCCTTCAAGGTGGTGCCGTTCTTGTGGGCGGTCTTGGCGATCTCGGCGGCCTTGTCGTAGCCGATCGTCGGGGCGAGCGCGGTGACGAGCATCAGCGAGCGGCTCATCAGGTCGGCGATGCGGTCGTGGTTCGGGGTGATGCCGACCACGCAATTCTCCGCGAAGCTCACGGCCGCGTCGGCGATCAGCCGCACCGATTGCAGCACCGCATTGGCGATCACGGGCTTGAACACGTTGAGTTCGAAATGGCCCTGGCTGCCCGCCATCGACACCGTAGTGCCGTTGCCGATCACCTGGGTGCAGACCATCGTCATCGCCTCGGCCTGGGTCGGGTTGACCTTGCCGGGCATGATCGAAGAGCCGGGCTCGTTCTCCGGCAGCGAGATCTCGCCGAGCCCCGAGCGCGGCCCCGAGCCCATCAGCCGGATGTCGTTGGCGATCTTGAACAGGCCGCTCGCGAGGCTGGTCAGGGCTCCTTGCGCGAAGACCAGAGCGTCGTGGGTCGCCAGCGCCTCGAACTTGTTGTCGGCCGAGGTGAAGGACAGCCCGGTCAGCTCCGCCACCTTGGCGGCGAAGCGCTCGGCGAATTCGGGATGCGCGTTGAGGCCGGTGCCCACCGCGGTCCCGCCCTGCGCCAGCGCCAGCACGCCCGGAAGCGTCGCGCCGATCCGCGCGCCGCCGAGCGCCACCTGCATGGCGTAGCCGGAAAACTCCTGGCCGAGCGTGACGGGCGTGGCGTCCTGGAGGTGCGTGCGGCCGATCTTGACGATGCCCTCGAACGCCTTGGCCTTGGCGTCGAGCGCCGCGTGCAGGTGGTAGAGGGCGGGCATCAGCCGGTCGTTGATCTCGCGCGCCACCGCGATGTGCATCGCGGTCGGGAAGACGTCGTTCGAGGACTGGCCGCGGTTGACGTGGTCGTTCGGATGCACGGGCGACTTGCCGCCGCGCTTTCCGCCCAGGCGCTCGTTGGCGAGGCTCGCGATCACCTCGTTGGCGTTCATGTTCGACTGCGTGCCGGAGCCGGTCTGCCAGACCACCAGCGGAAACTCGCCGTCGTGCCGGCCCTCGACCACCTCGGCGGCAGCGGCCGCGACGGCGTCCGCCACGCGCGGCTCCAGCACGCCGAGGTCGCGGTTCACCAGGGCCGCCGCCTGCTTGACGAGGCCGAGTGCGTGCACCAGCGGCGCGGGCATGCGCTCCGTGCCGATGCGGAAGTTCTGGATCGAGCGCTGCGTCTGCGCGCCCCAGTAGCGGTCCGCCGGGACCTCGATCGGGCCGAACGTGTCGGATTCCGTGCGGGTGGGCGTCTCGGTGGGCGACATCATGGCCTCTTTGGCGGGTCGGAACCGCGCCTACTTAAGGCAAAGAGAGGCATTGTGCGATGCCGGATCGGCGCGCGGGTGCATCACGTAGAACAGGAGTCGGATTCTGTCAGACGCCGCGATCGCCCCCGGCGACAGCCGGTCCCCGTTCCGCCCGGCGGTGCCGCGCCCGCGCACCGAGCCGATGGACCTGTTCGCCTTCCTGCGGGCGGCGCGCGCCAACCCGCTGACCACGTGGTTCCGCGAGCATTTCGAGCACCTGATCGTGGCGGGCGACGGGGCGCTCGGCCGCGTGACCGTGGTGAGCGATCCCGCCGCCATCCGGCACATCCTCGTCGACAACGCCGCCAATTACCGCAAGGACGACCTGCAGCGCCGGGTGCTCGCCCCGGGGCTGGGCAACGGGCTCCTCACGGCGGAGGGCGAGGAGTGGCGCCTGCAGCGGCGCACGCTCGCCCCGATTTTTTCGCCCCGCCACGTGGCGGGCTTCCAGGCCCCGATGGGGGAGGCCGCCGAGCGCCTCGCCCGCCGGGTGGCGCGGCGCGGCGGCCAGAGCGTGGACGTGGCGGTGGAGATGACCCGCGTCACCCTGGACGTGCTGGAGCGGACGATCTTCACCCACGGCCTGCCGCGCGACCCCGACGCGCTCGGGCGCGCCATCACCCGCTACTTCGAGGCGATCGGCCCCATCGATCCCCTCGACGTGTTCGGGATGCCCGATTGGGTGCCGCGGATCGGCCGCATCCGGGCGCGGCCGGCCCTGCGCTTCTTCGCCGAGGTGGTGGACGAACTGATCGACCGCCGCCGCGCCCTCCTCGCCGCCGGTGAGGCGCCGCACGACCTGATGACGCTCCTCCTGCGCGCGCAGGATCCGGAGACCGGCCAGGGTCTTTCGGATCTGGAGGTGAAGGCGAACATCGTCACCTTCATCGGCGCGGGCCACGAGACCACCGCCAACGCGCTCACTTGGACGCTCTACTGCCTGTCGCAGGACGAGGCGGCGCGCCTCCGGGCCGAGGCCGAGATCGACGCGGCCTTCGCGCAGCACGGCGCGATGCCCCCTGCCGAGGCCTTTCCGTTCACCCGGGCGGCGCTGGAGGAGGCGATCCGGCTGTTTCCGCCGGTGCCGTTCATGAGCCGGCAGGCGCTCGCCGAGGACCGGCTCGGGCGCATCAAGATCCCGCGCGGCTCCCTCGTCACGGTGGCGCCCTACGTGCTCCACCGCCACCGCCGGCTGTGGGAGGACCCGGACGCCTTCCTGCCCGAGCGCTTCCTGCCCGAGAACCGCGCCCGCATCGACCGCTTCGCCTATCTGCCGTTCGGGGCCGGGCCGCGGGTGTGCATCGGCCTGAGTTTCTCGCTGATGGAGGCGACGCTGGTCCTCGCCCACCTGCTGCACCGCGTCCGCCTCGACCGCTCGCCGGAGGCCGGCCCGGTGGTGCCCCTCCACCGCGTGACGCTGCGGCCCCGGGATGGCTTGCGCATGCGCGTGACCGCGCGGGGGTGACCCTACACGCTGATGATCGAAGCGCGGGCAGCATCCCCTCTCCCGCACGGGAGAGGGGATCCCGCGCTGCGTCCGGATGCGGCGCGCCGGCCCCTACCGCCGCGTCCGGTCGAGCCCCGCGCGGCGCAGCGCGTCGGCGAGCGCGCCGTCCGCGGCGGGCCGCGGCTCGGGCTTCGGCATCCGTGGCGCGGGTTCCCGCCGGCCGCCGTCGCGCTCGCGCGGGCCGGCCTGGTCGTCGAGGCGCATCGAGAGCGAGATGCGCTTGCGCGGCACGTCCACGTCCAGCACCTTGACCCGCACCACGTCGCCCGGCTTCACGACCGTCCGCGGGTCCTTCACGAAGGTGTTGGCCAGCGCCGAGATGTGCACGAGCCCGTCCTGGTGCACGCCGATATCCACGAAGGCCCCGAAGGCCGCGACGTTCGTCACCACGCCCTCCAGCACCATGCCGGGCGTGAGGTCGCCGATCGTCTCGACGCCCTCCTGGAAGCTCGCCGTGCGGAAGCTCGGGCGCGGGTCGCGGCCGGGCTTTTCCAGCTCGGCGATGATGTCGGTGACGGTGGGCAGCCCGAAACTCGCGTCCGTGAAGGCCTTCGGATCGAGGCTCCGCAGCAGCTTGGCGTTGCCGATCACCCCGGTGATGTCGCTCTTCGTCGCCTGGAGGATGCGGCGCACCACCGGGTAGGCCTCCGGGTGCACGCCCGAGGCGTCGAGCGGATCCTCGCCCCCGGTGATGCGCAGGAAGCCCGCCGAGAGTTCGAAGGCCTTGGGGCCCAGCCCCGCCACCTTCTTGAGGCCGCCGCGGTGGCGGAACGGCCCGTTGGCGTCGCGGTGACCCACCACGTTCTGCGCCACGCGCTCCGAGAGACCCGAGACGCGCGCCAGCAGCGGGGCCGAGGCCGTGTTGACGTCGACCCCGACGCCGTTGACGCAATCCTCTACCACCGCGTCGAGGGAGCGCGACAGCTTCCCCTCGGCGAGGTCGTGCTGGTACTGGCCGACGCCGATCGAGCGCGGCTCGATCTTCACCAGTTCGGCGAGCGGGTCCTGCAACCGCCGGGCGATCGAGACCGCGCCGCGCAGCGACACGTCGAGCTCCGGCAGTTCCTGGCTGGCATAGGCCGAGGCCGAGTAGACCGAGGCGCCGGCCTCCGAGACCATCACCTTGGTGAGCGTCAGCTCGGGGTGCTTGGCGGCGAGCTCCGCCGCCAGCCGGTCAGTCTCGCGCGAGGCGGTGCCGTTGCCGATCGCCACCAGCTCCACCGCGTGCGCCCGGCACAGGCGCGCCAGGGTGGCGAGCGAGCGGTCCCAGTCGCGGCGCGGCTCGTGCGGGTAGATCGTGTCGGTCGCCACCACCTTGCCGGTGGCGTCCACCACCGCGACCTTCACGCCCGTGCGGTAGCCGGGATCGAGCCCGAGCGTCGGGCGGGCGCCGGCCGGCGCGGCCAGCAGCAGGTCGCGCAGGTTGCCGGCAAAAACCCGCACGGCCTCCGTCTCGGCCGCCTCCCACAGGCGCGCCCGCAGGTCGAGTTCGACGGAGAGCCGCAGCTTCGTGCGCCACGCCCAGCGCACCGTCTCGGACAGCCAGCGGTCGCCCGGCCGGCCGGCGTCGCGCAGGCCGAAGCGCAGCGCGATGCGGCCCTCGTAGAGATTCGGCGCGCCGGGCTCCGTGGTCGCCGGATTTTCGTCGAGGCGCAGGTCCAGCACCTCCTCCTTCTCGCCCCGAAACAGGGCGAGCACCCGGTGCGAGGGCAGGCGCGTCAGCGGCTCGGAGAAGGCGAAGTAATCGGAGAACTTGGCCCCCGTCGCCTCCTTGCCCTCGCGCACCGACGAGACGAGGCGGCCCCGGCTCCAGAAGGACTCGCGTAGGGTGCCGACCAGCTCCGCATCCTCCGCGAAGCGCTCGACCACGATCGCCCGGGCGCCCTCCAGCGCCGCCTCCGGGGTCGCGACGCCCTTGTCGGCATCCACGTAAGCCGAGGCGGCCTCCGAGGGCACGCGGGAGGGATCCGCGAGCAGCGCCTCGGCGAGCGGCCCGAGCCCGGCCTCGCGGGCGATCTGCGCCTTGGTGCGGCGCTTGGGCTTGTAGGGCAGGTAGAGGTCTTCGAGCCGGGCCTTGGTGTCGGCGGCCAGCAGGAGGCCGCGCAGGGCCTCGTCGAGCTTGCCCTGCGCCTCCACGCTGTCGAGGATCGCCCGGCGGCGCTCCTCCAGCTCGCGCAGGTAGCGCAGGCGCTCCTCCAGCGTGCGCAGCTGCGCGTCGTCGAGCGTGCCGGTCGCCTCCTTGCGGTAGCGGGCGATGAACGGGACGGTCGAGCCGCCGTCCAAAAGGTCCACCGCGGCCTTGACCTGCCACTCCTGCGCGCCGAGTTCGGCCGCGATGCGCTGGTTGATGCTCTGCATGCCTCGATCCTGGCCCTCGCCTGGCCCCTGGCGAGCCGGGATCGGGGTGGCCGCCGAGGCCTCAGCCCCGGCGCAGGCCCCGGACCCGCTCGCGGTGGGCGGTGTAGAGGCCGCTCGCGGCGATCACAAGGACGCCGACCCCCACGTAGACATCGGGCACCGAGCCGAACGCCACCGCGCCGATCAGCGCCGCCCAGACGATCTGGGTGTAGGAGAACGGCACCAGCGTCGAGGCCGGCGCGTGGCGGTAGGCGATGGTGACGATCCAGTGGCCGGTGGTCGAGATCAGGCCGATCGCCGCGCCGATCGCCACCTCCTTCAGGCTCGGCGCCGTCCAGACACCCGGCACGAGGCAGGAGAGCAGCACGAAGCCGATCAGGGCCGACCACGTCATGGTGACCTGCGGCGCGTCGTAGCCGTTGATCTTGCGCGTCGCCACCAGGGCGAGCGCCCAGAACAGCGCCGAGGCGACCGGCAGCAGGGCCGTCACCTGGAACGCGCTGGAGCCGGGGCGCAGGATGATCAGCACGCCGACGAGCCCGACCAGGGCGGCGATCCAGCGCCGCCGACCCACGCTCTCCCCCAGGAAGGGGATCGACAGGGCGGTGACGAAGATCGGCGAGACGAAGCTGATCGCGGTCGCCTCCGCCACCGGCAGGGTGCGCAGGCCGGCCAGGAAAAACAGCGCCGAGGCGACGAGCGCCACCCCGCGCAGCAGCTGCAGCCCGGGCCGCGCGCTGCGGAAGGGCGAGCGCCCGCGCCGCGTCGCCGCGCCGAGCACCGCCGCCGCCAGCATCACGGCGAGGAAGCCGCTGTAGCGCAGCCACGCGATTTCGATCGCCGGCAGGGAGCCGGCGAGGTACTTGGCGGTCGCGTCCGAGGTCGAGAGGAAGACCGTCGAGAGCACGACGAGGCCGATGCCGCGCAACGGCTGGTCCACCCCGAGGGAGAGGGCGGAGCGCGCCGGAACGGCCGCGGGGAGCGATGGGGCGAGCGTGGCCACGGAAGAAGCGCCGAAGTCGAGGAGGACCCGCTCAACTTAGCACTGCTGAGCCGAGCGGAGCCGTGACGATCCTGCGCGACGGCCATGTCGTCCGCTCAGCCCTGGTTAAGGCGGATTTCACCCAAATCTGCCAGGATGCGGCGGCGAGGGGGCAGGCCGCCGCCCGGCGTCAGCCCGCCTGCTGCACGATGCGGATCGAGAGGTCCGGCAGCCCCTCGATCCGCCCGAGCAGCACGTCGCCCGGCACCACCGGCCCGACATTCTCCGGCGTTCCGGAATAGATGATATCACCGGGCTTCAGCTCGAACGCCTCGGAAAGATTCGCGATCTGCTCGGCCACCGACCAGATCATGTTCGACAGGTCGGAATCCTGCTTCACCTGCCCGTTCACCTGGAGCTGGATCCGCCCCTTCGCGAGGTGACCGACGGTCTCGACCGGGTGGATCGGGCCGATCGGGGCGGAATGGTCGAAGCTCTTGCCGATCTCCCAGGGTTTCTTCTGGTCGCCCATGCCGCGCTGGAGGTCGCGCCGGGTCATGTCGAGGCCGACCGCGTAGCCGTAGACGTGATCGAGCGCCCGCTCCTTGGGGATTCGGCGCCCGCCGGCCTTCAGCACCGCCACGAGTTCGAGTTCGTAGTGGTAGTTCTTGGTGAGCGTCGGGTAGGGATGGTCGCCCACCGTGCCGACCGGCACCACCTGCACGGCATCGGCCGGCTTCTGGAAGAAGAAGGGCGGCTCGCGCGTGGGATCGGAGCCCATCTCGCGCGCATGGGCCGCGTAGTTGCGGCCGATGCAGTAGATCCGCCGCACCGGAAAAACCTGCTCGCTGCCGACCACCGGGACGACCGATTGGGTGACCGGAAACAGGGTCTTGGGCAGTGCCGTCGTCTGGGCGGCGGCCGGCATCGCCGCCCCGGTCAGGGTGCCGGCCGCGGCCGCGAGGGCGGTTCGCCGATCGATCATGCGCATGAACAAGTCTCCGAGCCATCAGCCGCGTGGGATATGCTGCGGCCCTTCGGACGCAGTCCAGTGCATCGTGTAATACCGGGGCCGGCCGGGGCCTGCGGCTTACGCCGCGGGGGCGAGGTGCAGGATCCGCCTGGCTTCGGCCGGGGTGGCGACGCGCCGGCCGTGACGCTCCACCAGCGCGGCCGCCAGCCCCACCAGCTCGGCGTTGCTCGCCGCCAGCCGCTCCTTCGTCACCCGGATGTTGTCCTCCAGACCCGTGCGCACCGCATCCGCCCCCCGCGCCAGCGCCCAGCCCATCACCCGCGCCTGCTCGCGCCCGATGCCGGCCGCCGTCCACGTCGCCCGCGGCAGGA
>NZ_JBKIBX010000029.1:0-30618 GCF_046557895.1 Methylobacterium oryzisoli
ACGCCCGACGAGTGTGCCAACTTCTTCATCGCTGCCGGATACGATCCAGATTAAACCGAAAACGCTCTAGCGACTGTCTTCGGCAATCCGGATTTTGCTCACACGCGGGCGCAAATCCGGAGCCGGTCATCGGGCCTCGAGGCGTTCGGCTCGCATCCGGCTGCCTCAGCCACGCACAGTGCATCCTGGGCGCCGCAAGTTCCGCGGTTCCCTGCGGGAACAGCCATCACGGCTTTGACCATCCGAAAGGGGTCGCAAGCGCCCCCCTCGGCGGGCACCAAGTGTCAGGTGCGGACCGCCAGCAGCCTGGACGAGCAGCCTGACCATTCCGGCCGAGGCTTCCCGGCCTGGAGGATCGGTCGACGGCGGCGCAGCCACCCGTTGCCGCGGATGGCGGGCGCCGCCCGATCGGACGCCGGTCCCGGCGCGGCGGCCATCGTGACCGGGCACCCGGCTCGACGAGAGCGCCGAGACCGATCTCCGCATCAGGACAGGAGCAGATCCGCCTGCTGCTGTGACAGGTCAACGCCCTGAAGGACGACCAGCGTCTGGAAGCCATCCGCCCCGCCGTCGGGATCGAACAGAACCTCGGTCGAGCCGTTCGCGACGCTGAAGGAGAGCCAGCCGCCCGCGATCGGGTCGCCGGTCGCGCCCGCCCTCGCGAGCAGGTCCGACAGATCGAGCGTGTCGCGAAAAATCTCGAAGTCGGTGATCGTGTCGGCGCGGATCGAGTCCAGTTGCACCCGGTCCCCGTAGACGAACCGATCGGCGCCGGCGCCGCCGGTCATCACGTTGGCATAGGCCCCGCTCTCGAGCGTGTCGCGGCCGTTGCCGCCGAGGAGGACGTTGTTGCCCTGGCTGACGATGGTGTCGTTGCCTGTCCCGCCGTCGAGGCGGCTCGACACTCTGAGGTCCAGCCCTCCGGTCAGATGGTCGTCGCCGGCCCCGCCTTCGATGAACGCCCGGCCGACCCCCACCGAGATCGTGTCGTTCCCGGCGTCGCCGTAAACGAAGGTGGTGCTCTCCGCGAAACCGATCGCGATGGTGTCGTCGCCGCCGTCGCCGTGGATCGTGCCGAGGGCGTTGCGGATCCGAATGGTGTCGGCGCCATTCCCGCCGTCCAGCGTGCCGCTGGACATCGTGCCGATGGCGAACGTGTCGCGCCCGTCCCCGCCGTCGAGATCGCTCGACTGGAGGAAATCGAACGTGAAGGTGTCGTGCCCCGCATCCCCGTACAGCACGAGATCGATGGCGAACGACGCCGAGCCGACGAAGCTGTCGTCGCCTGAGCCGCCGAACGCCTGCAAGCCGAATCGCGTCGGCGAGGTGAGGATGAAGTGGTCGTCGCCCCCGTCACCGTAGAGCAGGTCGTCGAGTCCACCGACGAGCGTGTCGTTCCCGCGCCCGCCCCAGAGATGATCCGCCCCGTCCCCGCCGTCGAGATAGTCGTTGCCCGCATCCCCATACAGCGTGTCGTTGCCGGCGAGCGCGGTGAGGACGTCGTTTCTACCAAGGCCCTGAATGAAATCGTCTTCGTCAGTCCCCGTCAGCGTGTCCGCCCGGTTCGTCCCAGAGATGGTCGCCATCACCGCCTCGCTGCCGATTGTCCGCGTGGCGCACAACCTACCGGCGAATGACGAGGAGAACAGACGCTCTTCGGGATTAAACCCATTAAATGATTGACTTTGCAAGCAACGCCTGGAGCAGATCCGGCGCTCATCTGGTCCGGTTCGGAGGATCCCGTCGGGCGACGGCGATGACGGTCACCGAGATGCTCCGGACCTGAGCGGGCGCTGCGATCGAGCGCCGCTCCCCAGCCTCGGCCGCCCCCGGGCTCGGCCAAGCCGGTCACGGTCGGGCCCGGCCCGTCCGGCCGCGCCCCATCCCGGCCAGCATTCATTCCGCAGCGTCAGGCATTCGGGCGTCGTCGGCAAGCATCTCGTCCGACCTTGAGCGTTTTCGCGCCCTCGCCAGATTGCCGAAGACAGGCCGTGCGCGATCGGCTATAGTTCAGATCAGCCGCGCTCGACAGCTCAACGACGGGCTTTGCTGCGGACCTCTGTGCGCGTGCCCGTCGCGACCCTGTCTCCCTGGAGGAGGGCTTCGCGATGGCGACCGTACGTGCCGTTTCCCCGCATCGCGCGATGGCGCCCCCGGCCCTGCGCCCCATCGGCCTGCGGGATCTCACCGAGGCGCTGCGCCGCGGCCTCGACGACTTCCTGGCCATGCCGACGCACGTGCTGTTCCTGATCGCCATCTACCCGATCGCCGGCATCGTGATCGCGACGGTGACCTTCGAGTACGACCTGATCCCGCTGCTCTTCCCGCTGGCCTCCGGCTTCGCGCTGATCGGCCCCTTCGCGGCGATCGGCCTCTACGAGCTCAGCCGGCGGCGCGAGCAGGGGCTCGACGCGTCCTGGGCGCATGCCTGGGCGCCGCTCCGGCTGCAGGCGGCCGGGTCGATCGCGGCGGTCGGCCTCCTGCTCATGCTGATCTTCCTCGCGTGGCTCATCGCCGCGATGGGGCTGTACTGGGCGCTCTACGGCAGCGAGACCCCCGCCACGGTGCTCGGCTTCCTCGGCGACGTGCTGACGACCCCGCGCGGCTGGGCGCTGATCGTCATCGGCAACCTCGTGGGCGCCGCCTTCTCGCTCGTGGCGCTCGCGGTCAGCGCGGTGTCCTTCCCGCTGATCATCGACCGGGGGGCGGATGCCGGCACGGCGGTCGAAACCTCGGCGGCGCTGCTGCGCGAGAACCCGCGCACCATGATCACCTGGGGGCTGATCGTGGCGGGCCTCCTCGTCGCCGGCATGCTGCCGGTCTTCGTCGGCCTCGCCCTGGTCCTGCCGATCCTCGGCCACGCGACGTGGCACCTCTACCGGCGCGCCGTGGCGCCCTGACCCAGCCCGACGGGGGGCGCCCGCCCGGGCACCGGGGCGCGAAGGAGGTGGCGGCATGGCGCTGATCCTCGTCCTGATCGCCCTCGGCTCGGTGGCGTTCCACGTCCTGAGCCCCTGGTGGTGGACCCCGATCGCCTCCAACTGGGGCTACATCGACACCACGCTCATCATCACCTTCTGGATCACCGGGATCGTCTTCACGGCGATCGTGCTGTTCGTCGCCTACTGCGTCTTCCGCTTCCGCCACCGTCCGGGGCAGCAGGCCGCCTACGAGCCCGAGAGCCGCCGGCTGGAGGGCTGGCTCACCGCCGTGACGGCGCTCGGCGTCGCCGCCATGCTGGCGCCGGGGCTCGCGGTCTGGGGCCAGTTCGTCAGCGTGCCGGCCGAGGCCCGCGAGGTCGAGATCGTCGCCCAGCAATGGCGCTGGAGCTTCCGCCTGCCCGGCGCGGACGGCCGGCTCGGCGCCACCGACATCCGCCACGTCGCCGACGACAACCCGCTCGGGCTCGACCCGCAGGACGCCGCCGCCCGCGACGACGTCGTCATCGACGGCGACGACCTGCACCTGCCGCTGGGCCGCCCCGTGAAGGTGCTGATGCGCTCCCTCGACGTGGTGCACAATTTCTACGTGCCGGAGTTCCGGGCCAAGATGGACATGATCCCCGGCATGGTCACGTATGTCTGGTTCACGCCGACCCGCACCGGGACCTTCGAGGCCCTCTGCAACGAGGTCTGCGGCGTCAACCACTACGCCATGCGCGGGCGCGTGGTCGTGGATCCCGAGCCCGCCTACCGGTCGTGGCTCGACCGCCAGAAGACCTTCGCGCAGTTCGCCGGCGCCGCGGGGCCGCGCCGGCACGTCTCGGCAGAGCCTTGAGGGAGGGCGCGTGCGATGGCTGACGCACATCTCGGGACCGCGGACCGCCTGCCGGGGGCGGAGCACGAAGAGGGCGAACTCTACCATCCGCGCAGCTGGATCACCCGCTACGTCTTCAGCCAGGACGCCAAGATCATCGCCATCCAGTATTCCTCGACCGCGCTGGCGATCGGCCTCGTCGCCCTGGTGCTGTCCTGGCTGATCCGGCTCCAGCTCGGCTTCCCGGGTCTCGTCTCGTTCATCGGCCCGAGCGAGTACTACCAGTACATCACCATGCACGGCATGATCATGGTGGTCTACCTGCTGACCGCCCTGTTCCTGGGCGGCTTCGGCAACTACCTGATCCCGCTGATGCTCGGCGCGCGGGACATGGTATTTCCCTACGTCAACATGCTGAGCTACTGGATCTACCTGCTCGCTGTGCTGGTCCTGGTGGCGAGCTTCTTCGTGCCGGGCGGCCCCACCGGGGCGGGCTGGACCCTCTATCCGCCGCAGGCGATCCTCGCGGGCACGCCGGGGCGGGAATGGGGCATCGTCCTGATGCTCGTCTCGCTGATCCTGTTCATCATCGGCTTCACCATGGGCGGCGTGAACTACGTCGTCACGGTGCTGCAGGCCCGCGCGCCCGGCATGACCTTGATGCGCATGCCGCTCACCATCTGGGGCATCTTCACCGCGACGGTCCTGGCGCTGCTCGCCTTCCCGGCCCTGCTCGTCGGCGCTCTGATGATGCTGCTCGACCGGCTCATCGGCACCAGCTTCTTCATGCCGGCGATCATCGAGGCGGGCCAGCGCCTGCGCCACGGCGGCGGCAGCCCGATCCTGTTCCAGCACCTCTTCTGGTTCTTCGGCCATCCGGAAGTCTACATCGTCGCGCTGCCCGCCTTCGGCATCGTCTCCGACCTCATCAGCACCCACGCGCGCAAGAACATCTTCGGCTACCGCATGATGGTCTGGGCCATCGTGGCGATCGGCGCGCTCAGCTTCGTGGTCTGGGCGCACCACATGTACGTCAGCGGCATGAACCCGTATTTCGGCTTCTTCTTCGCCACGACGACGCTGATCATCGCCATCCCGACCGCCATCAAGGTCTACAACTGGGTGCTGACGCTCTGGCGCGGCGACATCCACCTCACGGTGCCGATGCTATTCGCCATCGGCTTCATCGTCACCTTCCTGAACGGCGGGCTCACCGGCCTCTTCCTCGGCAACGTCGTGGTGGACGTGCCGCTCTCCGACACGATGTTCGTCGTCGCCCACTTCCACATGGTGATGGGGGTCGCCCCGATCATGGTGATCTTCGGCGGCATCTACCACTGGTATCCCAAGGTCACCGGGCGGATGCTCGACGAGCACCTCGGCAAGGTACATTTCTGGATCACCTTCCTGGGCGCCTACCTGATCTTCTTCCCGATGCACTATCTCGGCCTGCTCGGAGTGCCGCGGCGCTACTTCGAGATCGAGGGCCTGAGCTTCGTACCGGCCTCGGTCTCGTCCCTGAACGCCTTCATCAGCGTCGTGGCCTTCGTGGTGGGGGCGGCGCAGATCGCCTTCCTGGTCAACCTCGTGCACAGCATCCGGCACGGCGCGCCGGCCGGACCGAACCCGTGGCGGGCCACCACCCTCGAATGGCAGTCGCCCGAGACTCCGCCCGCGCACGGCAACTGGGGCGCGAGCCTGCCGGTCGTCTACCGCTGGCCCTACGATTACAGCGTGCCGGGCGCGGACCAGGATTTCGTGCCCCAGAACCAGCCCGGGCTGACGCGGGCGGGGGCGCCCGCATGAGCCTCGTCCTGCTCTACCTCGCCGGGTTGGGGCTGCTCGCGGGCCGCTGGCTCCTGCGCCAGCGCCTCGCGGCGAAACCCTGGCTGGAGGCCGGACCGGCCGTCTCCCTCCCGCCGGCCATGCCCCCGGCCCGGCTCGGCCTCACGGTCTTCCTCGCGGCGGTGGGGCTCCTGTTCGCGCTCCTCACCGCCGCCTACGCCATGCGGGTGCCGGCCGGCGCCGCGCGCGTCCTGCCCGACCCGCGCCTCGTCTGGCTCACCACCGGCCTCCTCGTGCTGGCGAGCTTTTCGCTGCACCTCGCGGGCGCGGCCGCGCGCCACGGCGAGCGAGGCGCCATGCGGGCCGCCCTCCTGATCGCCGCGGCCGCGACCCTCGGCTTCCTCGCCGGGCAGGGCCTCGCGTGGCGCGACCTCCTGGCTGCGGGCCTCGCGAGCCCGGACGCGGCAGGCGCCTTCTTCGTCCTGATCACCGGCCTCCACGCCCTGCACATCGGCGGGGGCCTCGCCGGTCTCGGCGCGGTCACGGCCCGCGCCTTCGCCGGGGCGGCGCCGTCCGCCGGCATCGCGCTCTGCGCCCTCTACTGGGACGCGCTGCTGGCGATCTGGCTCGTCCTGTTCGGCCTCCTGTTCCGGACGCCGTGGTCGGGCCTCCTCGACGCCCTCTGCCGCCCCGCCTGACCGCCGCGAGGAGTCCCATGCGAGGAGAGTCATGACCGACACCGCCCTTCGCTCCGCCATCCAGCCCGAGGCGCGGCCGACCCAGTGGCGGCGCCTCTCCTCGGATTGGGCGGCGGACCGCCAGACCTTCCCGGGCGCCTCGTGGCGCAAGGCGATGATGTGGATCTTCCTGCTCAGCGACACCTTCGTGTTCGGCTGCTTCCTGATCGGCTACATGACGGTGCGGATGTCCACGACCGTGCCGTGGCCGAACCCGAGCGAGGTCTTCGCGCTCGAGATCGGCGGCACGACCTTCCCGCTGCTTCTCATCGCCATCATGACCTTCGTGCTGATCTCCAGCAGCGGCACGATGGCGATGGCGGTGGCCTGCGGCTACCAGCGCCGGCGCCGGACGACCGCGCTCCTGATGCTCCTCACCGCGCTCCTGGGCGCCACCTTCGTGGGCATGCAGGCCTTCGAGTGGACCAAGCTGATCCACGAGGGCGTGCGGCCCTGGGAGAACCCCTGGGGCGCCGAGCAGTTCGGCGCGTCCTTCTTCATGATCACCGGCTTCCACGGCACCCACGTCACCATCGGGGTGATCATCCTCCTCGTCGTGGCCCGCAAGGTCTGGCGGGGCGACTACGACACCGGGCGCCGGGGCTTCTTCACCAGCCAGCCCGGCCGCTACGAGAACGTCGAGATCGCCGGCCTCTACTGGCACTTCGTCGATCTGGTCTGGGTCTTCATCTTCGCCCTGTTCTATCTCTGGTAGGAGCCCGACATGGCGGCGAGCGCGTCCCACACGACCGGACACTCGATCCGGCTCTACCTCCTGGTCTGGTTCTGGCTGTTCGTGCTCAGCGCCTGCTCCTACCTCGTGGACTACTTCCACCTGCAGGGCCTCCTGCGCTGGTTCCTGATCCTGCTGTTCATGGTGGTGAAGGCGGGATTGATCGTCGCGGTCTTCATGCACATGGCCTGGGAGCGGCTGGCGCTGATCTACGCCATCCTGGTGCCGCCCGCGGCCCTCCTGGTCTTCGTCGCGATCATGAGCGTGGAGGCGACCTACACGCTGCTGACCCGGAGCACCCTGCTGGGGGGCGGGTGAGGGGCCGGCCGCCCACCCGCACCGCGCCGGCAGGCCCCGGCTACTCCGCGGCCGCCTCCAGGGCCTTGGCGTAGGCACCCGCGGTCAGGACCGGCTGCAGCCACGCGTTCACCGCGGTCGTCAGCGCGGGATCGCGGGTCATCCAGTAGGCCTTGTCGGCCCGGTCGAAGGGGCCCGGCACGGCGGCGGGGCAGAGCACGCCCTTGTGGCGGCGGGACTGGTAATCCACCTCGGCCCCGTCCGTGACCATCAGGTCGGCGCGGCCCTCCGCCACCTCGTCGAAGATCGTGCGGTTGTCGGGGTGCACCCGCAGCGCCGCGCCCCGGAAATGCGTGGTGGCGAAACGCTCGTTGGTGCCGCCCGGATTGACCACCACGCGCACCTCCGGCCGGTTGATCGCGTCGAGCGACACGAAGCGCTGCGCGTCGGCGCAGCGCACGATGGGCCGTTTGCCGTCCTGCGTCACCGGCACGGAGAAATCCGCCACCGCGGCCCGGTCGGGCGTGACGCTCACGCCGCCCATCGCGATGTCGAAGCGGTCGGCCAGCAGGTCGTCGCG
Organism: Methylobacterium oryzisoli; assembly: GCF_046557895.1. Lineage (NCBI taxonomy): Bacteria > Pseudomonadati > Pseudomonadota > Alphaproteobacteria > Hyphomicrobiales > Methylobacteriaceae > Methylobacterium > Methylobacterium oryzisoli. The sequence goes on from NZ_JBKIBX010000029.1 coordinate 7,889, forward strand.
CAGGCTCCTCCAAGTGGTCGGCACGATCTCGAGCGTGACGCCGAGGCTGCGGGCGAGGTCGCGCGCCATGGTGACGTCGGCCCCCGTCATCTCGCCCTCGCCGCGGCGGATCGCGTAGGGGGCGTAATCACCCGTGAGCCCGACCCGCAGCGTCCCGGACTCCCGGATGGCCGCGAGCGGGCGCGCGCTCGCCCCCGTCTGCGCCGCCGCGAGGCAGCCGAGCGCCAGCGCGCCGATCCGGACCGGTCTCGTTCCCATGATCGTCCTCCCGTTCCCGGCGCGCGGGTTCGCCGGCCCGCGGCGCCGGCTCCTCTATCGGCAAGTTTCGGACGCTCCGCCAGGGCTGCGGGCGCCCGGCAGTTGACTCGCGCGCCGGTTCGTCGCCCGTGGGGGAGGCCCGCGGCACGGACCCGATGACGACCCGCTTTCCCCTCGCACAGCGCCTGCGCGTATGGCTGCGGAGTTGGCTGCGGGGTCGGCTGACGGCCCGCCGCGCGATCCTGACCCAGGCCGCCCGCATGACGGTGGCGAGCCTCGCCACCTACGCGCTCGCCGAGGCCTTGGGCCTGCCGCAGGCCTTCTGGGCGGTGGTGTCGGCGCTGATCGTCACGCAGGGCAGTCTCGGCGGCTCGCTCAAGGCCGCCTTCGACCGCTTCCTCGGCTCGGTGCTGGGCGCGGTCTACGGGGGCGCGGTGGCGCTGGCGCTGCCGCACCAGGGCAGCGTGTCGAGCGCCGTCGCCCTGGTGGTCGCGGTGGCGCCGCTGGCGGTGGCGGCCGCCCATTCGGCGGGATTCCGGGTGGCGCCGATCACCGCGGTGATCGTGCTCCTGAGCACCACCGGCGCGACGCTCGGCCCGATCGTCTTCGCGCTCGACCGCATCCTGGAGGTCGGGCTCGGCTGCGCCATCGGGCTCGCCGCCTCGCTCCTCGTCGCGCCCGCCCGCGCCACCCGGGCGGCGCGCGGGCAGGCGGCCCGCACCGCCCGCCTGCTGGCCGAGCAGTTCGACGCGCTCGGCCGGCTCGACGACGCGGCGATCGACGCCGCGGAGCTGCCGCTCGCGACCCGGCGCAGCCTCGACCGGCTGGAGGTGCTGGTGGCCGAGGCGGCCCGCGAGCGCCGCAGCCGCCTCGCCGCGGAGGCCGATCCGGGTCCGCTCGCGCGCACGCTGCTGCGGCTGCGCCACGACGCCGTGGTGCTGCGCCGCGCGACCCGCGAGGTCGACCTCGGGCCGGATCTCGCCGAGCCCTGGCGCGCGGCCGCGCAGGCCGCCGCCCTGCGCCTGCGCGCGATCGCCGCCGCGCTCGACGCGCGCGGCAGCCCCCCGCCGGAGGACGAGGCGCTGCCCGCCGCGATCAGCGCCTACCGGGCCGCCATCGACGAGCGCCGCCGCCGCCACCTCACGCGCGATCTCTCGATCGACGGAGTCGGGCAGATTTTTTGGATCGCCTTCAGCCTCGATCAGCTGCGGCGCAACCTCGACGACTTCGCCGCGCGCGCCGCCGAGGGGGCGGGGACCGCCGGGTGAGCCTCACGGCGTGGTGCTGCGCTTGCGCAGCACCATCTCGCCCTGCAGCAGGAACTTCTGCGCCCGCTTGCCGGTGTCGACCTCGGTGGTGAACACGTTCCCCTTCCGGTCGATGGCGAGGTTGTGCACCCAGTGGAAATCGCCCGCCTGCCGGCCGTTGCGGCCGAAGCGGCCGAGGACCTTGCCGGAGTCCCGGTCCAGGGTGCGCACCTCGTTGTTGGCGCCGTCCGCGTTGAGGAGGAAGCTCTGGGCGTCGTCGGGCCAGAGGGCGAGTTCCCAGACCGAGCCGTTCGCCCGGGTCTCCTTCTCGACGAAGTATTCCTTCACGAAGGTGCCGTCGGTGCGGAAGACCTGCACCCGGTTATTGGTGCGGTCGCAGACGTAGACCAGCCCGTCGCGCGCCACCTGCACGCAATGCACCGGGTTGCGGAACTGCTGCGCGGGCGGGGCGGCGGGATCGAAGGGCCCGAGCGCCTCGTCGGTGGGCGGCTTGCCGTAGGCGCCCCAGTGGCGCTTGTAGGCGCCGGTCTCGGCGTCGAACACGATCACCCGGTGGTTGAAGTAGCCGTCCGCCACGTAGAGCTCGTTCGTCGCCGGATCGACCTGCATGTGGGCGGGCTTGCCGAGCCGGCTGGTGTCGGCGCTGTTCGTCTGGGGGCCGGACTTGCCGATCTGCAGGATGAACTTGCCGTCCTGATCGAACTTCAGGATCTGGCCGTCGGTGTCGCCGTTGCCGGCGAGCCAGACGAAACCCTTGTGGTCGACGTGGATGCCGTGCTCGTTGGCCGGCCAGTCGTAGCCGGTCCCGGGACCGCCCCAAACCTTCACGAGATTGCCCTCCTGGTCGAAGACGAGGACGGGCGGCGCCGGGCGGCAGCACTTGGTGCGGGGCGGGGTGAGGCTGGCGGCTTTCTCGTCGTCCGTGAGGGAGCGGGGGCGCTGCACCACCCAGACCCGGTCCTGCGCGTCGACCGAGACGCCCGCGGCCTGGCCCATGATCCAGTCGTTCGGCAGGGGTTTGGGCCAGTAGGGATCGACCCGAAAACTCGGCGCGTCGGCGGCGTGCGCCTGAAACCCGCACGCGAGTGCGAACAGAACGGCCAGTAGCCGCATCGTCTCCTCCCCGATCCCGTCGTTGCGACCACTATGCGCGGCTTCGCACCGAAATCCAGCACTTCGATCGTCCTGCCCTGCACGGATGAGCGGAACGACCTTTACTCCCCTCCCGCACCCCCTAAAGTTTCGCCGCCGCGACGAGACGGCGAGGGAGGAGACGATGACAGGACAGACCCGGCGCGCCGCCATCGGCGCGGTCGCCCTGCTGTGGACCCTGGCGGTCCCGGCCGCCGCCGAGGTGATGCAGCGCGCCAAACCCGAGGAGGCCGGATTCTCCTCCGAGCGCCTCGCCCGCATCGCGCCCGCCTTCGAGGCCGAGATCCGCGAGGGCCGGATTCCCGGCGCCGTGGTGATGGTCGCCCGCCGCGGCCGGCTCGTCTACGCGCAGGCCTTCGGCGCGCAGGACAAGGCCGCGGGCAAGCCCATGACCACCGACGCGATCTTCCGCGCCTATTCGATGACCAAGGCCATCACCTCGGTCGGCGCGATGATGCTGGTCGAGGAGGGCAAGCTCCAGCTCACCGACCCGGTGGCCAAGCACCTGCCGGAGTTCAAGACGCTGCAGGTCAGCGTGCCGCGGGCCGACGGGATGGGGCAGGCGAGCTTCGCCACCGTGGCGGCCGACCGGGCGCCGACGATCCAGGACCTGCTGCGCCACACCGCGGGCCTCGCCTACGGGGAGATCACCGGCAACGCCCTGGTGAAGGGGGCCTACGCGCAGGCCGGCCTCTACACCCCGAGCGCCGATTACGCCGCGATCGAGCTCGATCCCGAGACGTTTTCCAAGCGCATCGCGGGCGCGCCGCTCGCCTACCAGCCCGGCACCACCTGGGAGTACAGCCTCGCCACCGACGTGCTCGGGCGGGTGATCGAGCGGGTCTCGGGCCAGCGCCTCTCGGCCTTCCTCGACGCGCGGCTGTTTCGCCCCCTCGGCATGAGCGACACCGCCTTCTCGGTGCCGGCCGAGAAGATGGGCCGCCTCGCGCAGGCCTTCCCCACCGATCCGGCGACCGGCAACCCGAACCGGGTCATCGACGTCGCGGCTCCGCCTAAGAACGATTCGGGCGGGGCGGGCGCCGTCACCACCGCCGCCGACTACCTGCGCTTCTGCCAGATGCTGCTCAACGGCGGCGAGATCGACGGCACGCGGCTCCTGAGCCGCACCACCGTCGCGCTGATGACCTCCGACCACCTGCCGCCCGCGATCCGCCAGACGGTGCAGCCGGGCGAGCAGCTGCTCGGGGTCCAGGGCTACACCTTCGGCCTCGGCTTCGCGGTGCGCCGGGAGCAGGGGCTCGCGGGCGTGCACGGCTCGGCGGGCGAGTACACCTGGGCCGGCTATGCCGGCACCTACTTCTGGGTCGATCCGAAGGAGCAGCTCGTCGGCATCCTGATGACCCAGGCGCCCGGCCCGAGCCGTCCCTACTACCGGCGGATGGTGCGCGGCCTGGTGTATCAGGCGATCGCCGACTGAGCGGCCGCGCGCCAGAGCGCGAGGCCCGCGCAGAGGAGCAGGGCGGCGGCGATCCCGTAGCGGACCCAGCCGCCGCCCGCCGCGGCGAGGCGGCGGCAGGCCGGCCGCGAGACCAGGAGGCCGACCGCCGAGAACCACGCCGCCGCCATCGCGAACACGACGAGGCCGGCGAGGCCGAGCGCCTCCGGCGTCCGCGCATGGGCGAGGAAGAAGCCGGCGAAGAACGAGAACGTGACCGGGTTCGAGGCCGCGGCGCCGAGGCCCAGGAAAAAGGTCGCTCCCGGCCGGCCGGGGGCGAGGCGGGCCGGATCGACCGCCGCCCGCGCCCCGCCGGAGAGCATCCGCAGGCCCGCCCGCGCCATGAGCGCGGCGAAGAGCGCGCTGCCCAGACATTCGACCATCCGCCCGGACGGGAGCAGCGCCGCGCAGGAGGCCGCGAGCACGGAGACGAGGGCCGCCCCGCAGGCGATCCCGAAGGCTGCCGGCAGCGCGCCGCGGGTGCTCGGCCCGAGCCCGGCGTGCAGCACCACGAGGAGGTTCGGCCCCGGCACCGCGAGGACGAGGGCGTAGGACGCCACGAGCGGCAGCAGCAGCGAGGTCAGGACGTCGGCGTCGGGCATCCGCGGGCCTCCGCGCCGCGGGCGAGTGCGGGCGACCTGATCTGAAGCAGACCCGCCGCGGGCGCGCGTCATTCAGTCGAATGAGAGCATGGATCGACAGAGTGTCGGCCGCGCCGCCATGTGTTCTGGCGCACATGATGAAGGTTCGTCCGGGTGAGACTCATCCCGGCCAGCGAACCACGACACTGCCGCCTGCGCGCCGAATTTCGAGAGTTCCGGTCTGCGCCGTGAGACTCTCAGGAAGCGGCTAGCGACGCTGTCCTCTGGCGCTGCGAAGCAGATATGCGATTGATGAAATTAATGTCGTAGACGGGAGGCTCCCCGTGGATCGATATCGCTTGGATTGATCATATCCAATATATAAATCGTCAGGTTCATCATCAGTAATTTACGAATACATCCATCATCGAGCGCGGGATTACCGCGAGAACGGCCTGTACGGTGCGGTACCCATGTCGGGCATTCGCCAGGAGCGCGGGGGCGTCCGCCGCCCGGGCCACGCCGCGCGCACCGTCGCGTCCCCGCGAGAGGCGTCTCGCAGGAGGCCCCCTGACGCCGGCGACGCCCGTGCGACTGCCCCACCATCACGCGGTCGCGGACCGCCATGCTGTCGTGGATCGTGTGGCCGCGCGCCCCTGTCCTGCTCTCAGGCCGGCACGCGTCAGGCCGGCACCTTGTCGGCGGCGCGGTAGCCCTCCGGAACTCCGTCGATCAGGAAGGCGGCGCCGTCCGCGTTGCGGGTGCGGAAGGGGAGGATCGCCCGGTAGGCCGGCGAATCGTACCACGCCCGGGCCCGCGCGCGGTCCGGGAAGGCGATGACGACGAGGTGCCCGGGCCACGCCCCTTCGAGCACCTCCGCCTCGCCGCCGTGGATGAGGAAGCGGCCGCCGAACGGTTCGAGCGTCGCGTCGATCCGCTGCAGGTAGGCGGCGATGTCCGGTCCCATCGTGACCTCGCGCAGATGCGCGACCGCGTAGCTCGTCATGTCCGCTCTCCCATGGCTGTCCGGGCGATCCTGCCGCCCGATGCCGCCGGAGGCGATGACCTGCGAGGTCATGAAAGCCGGATCACGGCGCCGTGCCGGCGAGGCGGTGCAGCACCTCGGCCGTGCGGGCGTCGGCCGGGAAGAACGATTCGAGGGCGAGTTCGGCGAGCGTGACGTCCATGGGCGTTCCGAACACGGTGGTGGTCGAGACGAAGGACAGCCGCCCGGCCTCGGTCACGAGGTCGAGGGGCACCACGAGGCCCCCCTCCGACCCGCCCGCCGGGCGCGCCGGCCCCGGATAGGCGGCGACTTCGCGCATCAGCTCCGAGAGCACCGGATCGCCCGTGGCGGCGATCTGGCGGTGCAGCCGGTCGAGCAGATGCGCGCGCCACTCCGCGAGGTTGGCGATGCGGGGCGCGAGGCCGCCCGGATGCAGGCTCAGGCGCAGCACGTTCACGGGCGGGGCGAGGAGAGCGGTCTCCGCGACCCCGGCGAGCAGCGGGGACACCGCGGCGTTGGCCGCCACCATCCGCCAGTGACGGTCGACGGCCAGCGCCGGGTAGGGCTCGTGGCCCCGCAGCACCAGATCGACCGCCCGCCGGGCCGGGCCGAGGGCCGGATCGTCCAGGGGGCGCTGCGGGAAGACCGGCGCGTAGCCCGCCGCCAGCAGCAGGCCGTTGCGCTCGCGCAGGGGCACGTCGAGGCACTCGGCGAGGCGCAGCACCATGGCGCGGCTCGCGCTCGCCCGTCCGCTCTCCACGCAGCTGAGATGGCGCTGCGAGATGCCGGCTTCGAGCGCGAGGTCGAGCTGGCTCATCCGCCGCCGCCGCCGCCACGTCCGGAGGTCGTCGCCGAGGGTCTGTGCGCTCCGTGCGGTCATGCGCCACCGATTCGAGGGTGGGGGCGGGGAGCAGGGCGACGCTCCCGGTTGGGTCGCCGATCTGACGGCCAACGATCGGCCCGCGTCAACGGCCCGGTGCCGCGGCGGCCCGGGCCGTCGGCCGGATCAGGCGCCGGCCGGCACCTTGTCGAGGAAGCCGACCACCTGGGCCAGGCGCCCGCCGTCGAGGAGCGCGACATCCGTCCCCTCGACGAGGCTCTCGCCGCCCTCCGGGCCGAGTGCCCAGGAGAAGCGCACGAAGCCCCGCGGCGGCTCGCCGTGTCCGTCGGGCCGGCCCGCGAGCACGAAGCGGTGCCCGGGGAACCGCTCCTGCACCGCCGCGACGAGGCGGCCGATCTCCTCCGGGCCGGTGCCGCGCATCAGCGGGTCGGCGTAGGTGCCGGTCTCGGTCCAGAGCGCGGCCAGCAGCGCGCGGCGGCGCTCCGGATCGGTCTCGTTCCAGCTCGCGAGGTAGCGTGCGGCGATCGTTGCGGCATCCGCCATATCGGTCTCCACTGTCGGCCTCCGGGTGCGACGCCTGGATCGGCCCAGGCGCGGCCAGGATGGGCAGGTCCGCGCCGCCGGTCGACGACCTCCGAGGTCATCGTCGCGCGCCGGCAGATCATCGCGGCGCCTGCCGAAGAGAAATGAGCCTTCGCCCGGCCCCTGCGGGCGGCGCGCGACCCGTCTGGGGGAACATCCTCCCGCATTCGTCGTTGCCTCCTGAATTTCCGGAGGGACAAGATCATGAAGAAGCTTCTGACGGGTACGATTCTGATCGCCACCGTGGCGATGGCGGTGCCGGCATCTGCTCAGGTCATCGATTTCGGCCGCGGCGGCCCGAGCGTCGATCTGCGTTCGCGCGGTGAGCGCGAGCGCGACTTCCGGCGTGACGAGATGCGCCGCGACCGCGACGTCGAGCGCCGCCGCTACTACCGCGAGCAGCGTTTTCGCGATGAGGATCGCGGCTACGGCCGGCGCGACTACCGCTACTGAGGCCGGATCGCGCGGGGCCGTTACGCCCCGCGCTTCGCACACCTCCTCTTCATCGCGCCCGTGAGATGGCTTACGGCCTCGCGGGACGCGCGATGCGGAGGGGTTGAATGGACGCGGAGATTCGCCCGGAGCCGGTGGCCCGGGCGTCGAAGGCCTCGGCTTGGCGCGCATCCCGCAACGCGGCGGCGCGCCTGCGGCTCGACCGGGCGCTGCCCGCGATCTTCCCGCCCCTGGTGCTGCGGCACGCGCTGGCGCAGCCGCTGCTGCCGCCGACCCCCCGTCTCGCCGTCGAGAGCTACTGGCGGGCGCATGTCCTGCGCGCCGACCGGCTGGCCCGCGGCCTCGCGGCGCGCAGCGGCACGCCCGAGGGCTGGACGTGGCGCCTCGGGGCGGTGGAGGAGGGACTGGGCATGGGCTTCCGTGCCCCGCCCGCGCCCTTCCGCGAGCGCGCCTTCGCCCGCGGCAAGGGCCATTGCTGCGTCTGCGGCCAGCCCGTCTACCGCTTCGGCTGGCACGTCGACCTGTGGGGCGCCGGCATCCCGAACCGCAACGCCGGCTGGCACGCGGCCTGCGTCGCGGCCTGGAAGTTGTGGAACGCGGCGAGCGACCACGCACGGGTGCTGAAGGCCCGTCAGCGGCACCGCTGCGCCGAGACCGGCAAGCGGCTCCTGCGCAGCGCGGAGGTGGACCACCGCGTCCCGCTCTACCGGGTGTGGCGCGAGCACCGGGAGGCGCCCTGGCCGGTGCTGCTCGGCTACTGGGGCCTGCCCAACCTTCAGGTCGTCAACCGGGTCGCCCACGCGGGCAAATGCGCGCTGGAGGCGGGCGAGCGCGCCTCGCACCGCCGCGCGCTGCTCTAAGCCTTTAACTTGCCGCATGGTCTGCGACGAACCGGGATCCGCTTCGTCGGACAATGCTCTAGCGGGGGACGAGGGTGAGGCCGTCGTCGGGCAGGAGGTTGCGGGCCGGCCCGCCGGTCTGCTGGCCGCGGCCCTGCTGGTAGTAGGGCAGTTCGGGCCGGCGGTCGTTGTCACTGCCGGAATCGTACTCCCACGGCCGCGACCACGGGGCACGGCCGCCCACGGAGGCGGTGGCATCGACGTCGTAGGGCGCGCGCAGCGGGCCGGCCTGCGCGGCCGGGGACGCCGCCAGGGTGAGGACGGGCGCCAGCGCGGCGGCGAGGAAGGCGGCTCGGAACGGGTGCGTCATGGTCGTCCTCGATCGATGCGGGTGAGTGTCCCGCCCCCTGTCCATTCTGAACGGCCACGCTGAGCGGTTCGTTCCCATCGCCGCATGTTTCGTCGTCGCCCGCGCGACGCAATCGAGCGGGCGGAGCGACGCAATCGGCCCGCAACGGCCGGACCGTAGAGGAGGGGGAGATGACGGCCGAACGGCCGCGAGGGGAGCGCAACCATGATCCGGACCGCCACACTCATCGTCGCGAGCGCCGCCCTGGCCTCCTACATGCTCGTGGGCACCGGGCAGGCCGGGCCGGAGCCCACGGCCGGGCCGAAGCGCTTCACCGACCGGCTGCCCTCCGTCCCCTACGCGCCCGAGGCGCGCGACGTCGCGCTCTACACGCTGGGCACCGAGCCGGCGCCGAACCTCGGCGTGGCGCGGCTGGCGCGGGCGACCATGGCGCCCGCCGTGGTGCGCTGATGCGCTGCCACGAAACACTCCTGATCGCGGCGAGCTTCGGCCTCGGCATCGGTCTCGCCTTCCTGCTCGCCCCGATGCTGTGAGTCCGCTCCGGCGGGCCGGCGAGGAACCGCTGCGGGGCCCGCTCCCTCGTTTCACGTCGGCGATCGCAGGGATTGCGTCCGGTTCCGTCCCCCGCGGGGCGTCGGGCGAGTGCTGCCTCAGCTGCGCCAGCGCAGCTCGCGCGGTTCGAGCGGATTGACGAAGGCCGCCCCGGCCTCCCGCGCCCGCAGGAACTCGCGCTTGAGGGCGAAGTACCATTGCGACTGCACGTCGCTCTCGCCGATCAGCACCATGGCGGGCTTGCGGTCGAGCCCCTTCTGGGCGGTCTGGAGCACGTCGCGGTCCTGCCCCAGGAACTGGCGCATGAACGGGCGGGCCAAAGGCTTCAGGACGTTGAGGGCCGGGATGTTCCAGTACATGGCGTTGATGAGCGCCGTGCGCCCGCCCCCGAGCGGCGTCGCGAAGGTCGAGTTGGCGATGCGCTTGGCGCCGGCGGTGATCCGCTCCAGCCGCACGCCGGGCAGCCGGAACTCGATCTCGACCTCCGGCACCGCGCCGAGCAGCCGGTAGGCGAGGGAGGCGGTCTTGGCCGTGTGGCTCGTCATGGTGAAGCCGAACGGGGAGGGGGCGAAGTGCTTCACCTTCTCCTTCAGGGTCTTGGAGGGGCGCCACCACCACGAATCGTGCACGTAGGCGACGTGCGCGGGGTCGACGAAGCTCAGCGCCACGAGGTCGAAGGAGGCCTCCACCTCCAGGATCTCCACCAGCATGCCGCAATAGGGAAAATCCACCTCCGGGATCGGCGGCGCGGCCTCCGGCTCCGGACCGGCCGCGATCCAGACGAGGCCGGACCGCTCGGCGACCGCGAAGCGCGGCAGGCGCACGGTGGTGAAGCTGGCGTCGTCCCGCCGGGCGAGGGCGGGGATCGCCGCGCACTGCCCGTCCGGGCGGAACTGCCAGCCGTGGAAGGGGCAGACGAGAGTGCCGTCCACGAGGCGCCCCGCGGAGAGCGCCATGCCCCGGTGCGGGCAGCGGTCGCGCAGCGCGAACAGGGCGCCCGACTCCTCGCGCCCGACCACGATCGCCTCCTCGCCGAGGCGCACGGCCGCGAGCCGGCCCGGCCGGAAGCGGCGGCTCTCGCCGACGCAGTACCAGACGTCGTCGAGCGCCCTGCGAAGCGGATCCCCTGTCATGCGCGCCTGCGGCTCCGGCTCATCCGCCCGGGGCCAGTCCCGGGCGCGGGCTGTGTAGGCCAAAGCCCCGCCCGCGTCATCGCAGCCCGCCGCCGCAGGAACGGGGAGCGGGGCTGTTCGTTGATCGTGGCACCGGGTGCCCGGGAACCGGCCGGCCCGGGCCTTGACGCAGAGGAGAGACCGCGATGAGCCTGCTCGGCACGATCGTCAGCAAGATCCTGCATCCCTTCGGCGGCGGCGAGGCCCAGGCGGCGCCCGGCGGCACCGCCACCGCACCCGCCGGCGGCGGCGCGGCCCCGGGCGGTGGGGCCTCGGGCGGCACCGCCGAGGTGCCCAAGGTCGACGGCAAGGTGGACGTCGAGGCGGTGCTCACCGACCTCGCCTCCAAGTCCGGCCAGCCCCTCAACTGGCGCACCTCGATCGTCGACCTGATGAAGCTCCTGAACCTCGACAGCAGCCTCAGCGCCCGCAAGGAGCTGGCCGCGGAGCTGCACTACACCGGCGACACGAACGATTCCGCCGCGATGAACGTCTGGCTGCACAAGCAGGTGATCAAGAAGCTGGAGGAGAACGGCGGCAAGGTGCCGGACGACCTCAAGGACTAGGCGCTGGTCGACGCGCGGGCCTTCGGTCCGCGGACGTCTGCGACAGGTTTCGGGAGGCATGCGCCATGTCTCCCGGCAGCGGGCGCGGGGGAGGGCTCCCCCGCGCCGCGTCAGTTCGTCGGCTCGCCCGCCGCGACCTTGGCGGTCCAGTCGTCGAAGGCGACCATGGTCTGGCGCTGCTCGCCCAGGCCCTCGATGCCGAGGCTCACCACGTCGCCCGCCTTCAGGTAGCGCGGGGGCTTCATGCCCAGGCCGACGCCGGGCGGCGTGCCGGTGGTGATGACGTCGCCCGGCTCCAGCATCATGAAGTGCGACAGGTAGGAGACGATCTGGTGGCAATCGAAGATCATCGTCTTCGTCGAGCCGCTCTGGACCCGCTCGCCGTTCACGTCGAGCCACATCGCGAGGTTCTGCACGTCCGGGATCTCGTCCGGGGTGACGAGCCAGGGACCCAGCGGCCCGAAGGTCGGGCAGCCCTTGCCCTTGGTCCAAGTGCCGCCGCGTTCGAGCTGGAATTCCCGCTCCGAGACGTCGTTGCAGACGCAGAAGCCCGCCACGTAGGCCATCGCCTCGTTGGCGTGGACGTAGGACGCGCGCTTGCCGATGACGATGGCGAGCTCGACCTCCCAGTCGGTCTTCGCCGACCCCTTCGGGATGATGACGTCGTCGTTCGGCCCGACGATGCAGGAGGGCGCCTTGTTGAAGATGATCGGCTCGGCCGGGATCGGCGAGCCGGTCTCGGCGGCGTGATCGGCGAAGTTCAGGCCGATGGCGATGAAGTTGCGCACGTGGCCGACGCACGGCCCGAGCCGGGTGCCGGCCGCCACCGCGGGCAGGCTCGCCGGATCGATGCGGCGCAGGTTGTTCAGGGTGTCGCCCCCGAGGGCCGGGCCGGCGATGTCGCGAATCACCCCCGACAGGTCGCGGATCATGCCGCCCGCATCGACGATGCCGGGTTTCTCGTCGCCGCTCTCGCCCCAGCGCACCAGCTTCATCGCGTGCCTCCCGCTCTCGCCCCGGCCGGATGGCGCGGCGCGGGGGGACATTGGGCATCCCGCCCCCTCCCGGCAAGCGCCGGGACGGGCGATCTCCCGCGCAGGGGCGGGGGCACGCGCACCCGATCGTGTCTATTTCATCACGACTGCGGAAATTTCAGGCAGGCGCCGGCGCGGGCAAACCGGATTTTCGAAAGTTGCCGCCACACTCAGCCCAGACCAGCACCGGCCGGATCGTTCAGGACTTAACATTCATCAAATCGAGAGGAAGTTTCTCGAAGATTCGGGCTGCCGGCCCGGTCGGGGCGAGCGGTTTGCAGGCCCGGGGCCCGATGCGGCACAGTATGGCCAAGCTGCCGAACCGACAGCGCCGAAGCGCGGCGGCAGGGGTTTCGAGGGAACGGAAGCGTGACGATGACGAGGATCAGGGCAGCCCTGCTGGCAGGCGTCGCCTGCAGCATCGCGGCGGGCGAGGCGCAGGCCGGTGCGTTCGGTCTGCGCGAGCAGAGCGCACAGGCGCAGGGACTGGCCTTCGCGGGCGCCGCGGCCGGATCGGGCGGCCTGTCCTCGATGTTCTGGAACCCGGCCGTCGTCACCATGAAGCCCGGCTGGAACTCGGACTTCAACGCCACCCTGGTGGTGCCCTCGGCGGAGTTCCGCACGCAGCCCGGCACGTTCGCGCCGCTGACGCTGCTCGGCCCGTCGGGCGACATCGGCCAGGCCGCCGTGCTGCCGGCGACCTACACCAGCTACCAGCTCACCGAACGCGTGTTCATCGGCCTCGCCGGCGCGGCGCCGTTCGGCCTGATCACCAAGCCCAACCAGGTCTGGGCCGGCCAGACCTACAGCCGCTCCTCGAAGATCTTTTCGCTGAACTTCAACCCGGTGATCGGCATCAAGGTGACGGACTGGCTGTCCGTCGCGGCCGGCCCGACGCTGGAATACTTCAAGCTGACGCTGCGCCAGGCCATCGGCATCACGCCGGCGGCCCCGAGCGGCTTCCTGAAGGGCGACGATTGGGGCGTCGGCTTCACGGCCGGCGTGCTGATCCAGCCCACCGCCACGACCACGGTCGGCGTCGGCTACCGCTCCTCGATCCACCACGAGATCGACGGCTCGGCCTTCGGCATCGGGCAGGTGCGCGCCAACCTCAACACCCCCGAAAAGGTCTCGGTGGGCCTGACGCAAGCGCTCTCGCCGGTGTTTCGCGTCAATCTCGGCTTCGAGTGGGACAACTGGTCGAGGATCGGCTCCCCGGCGATCGTCGCGAAGGCGCTCGGGCGCCCCGTCACGGCGCTGCCGCTCAACTACCGGGACGGGTTCTACTACTCGGTCGGCGGCGAGTACGACGTCTCCCCGCAATGGACGCTGCGGGCGGGCTTCGCCTACGAGGTGTCGCCGATCTTCGACGGCAACCGCTCGACCCGCCTGCCGGACGGCGACCGCTACTGGGGCTCAGTCGGCGCGAGCTACCGCTACAGCGAGAAGATCCAGTTCGACGTCGCCTACTCGCACCTGTTCGCGGCCGGGCGCAACCGGGTCGCGATCGTGCCGGGCGAGCAGACCTACGTCGCGCCGCTCGCCTACCTGGCGAACACCGATTCGAGCGCGGACATCATCTCGGTGGGCCTGAAGTACCGCTGGGACACCCCCGCCGCCCCGATCACCCCGGCCCCGATCGTGCGCAAGTACTGAGACGCGACAGGCCCCTTCCGGATCGGCCGGAAGGGGCCGTCCGGCCGTCAGGCCTTGACCCGCACGTAGGTGCCGGGCGCGGGCGCCAGCGAGGGCAGGGTGCCGCCGCCGGGCTCCCGGGCGGGCACCCGCTCGGGCGCCTGCCGCTCGATCCACGAGAACCAGTAGGGCCACCACGACCCCGGATGCTCGGTCGCCTCCCTGATCCAGTCGGCGAGGTCGCCGTGCGCCGGGCCGCCGGTCCAGTACTGGTACTTCGGCTTGCCCGGCGGGTTGACCACGCCCGCGATGTGGCCCGAGCCGGCGAGCACGTAATCCACCGGCCCGCCGAAGCTGCGGCAGCCCTCGAACACCGAGAGGGCGGGGGCGATGTGGTCCTCGCGGGTGGCGAGGTTGAAGACCGGGATCGTCACCTTCGAGAGGTCGAGGCGCACGTCGCCGAGCCGCATCTCGCCGCGCGAGAGCCGGTTCTCCAGGTAGCAGTTGCGCAGGTAGAACGAGTGGTTGGCGGCCGGCATCCGGGTCGCGTCGGAGTTCCAGTAGAGCAGGTCGAAGGGCAGCGGCGCCTTGCCCTTGAGGTAGTTGTTGACGACGTAGGGCCAGATCAGGTCGTTCGGGCGCAGCATGTTGAAGGCGTTGGCCATCTTGGAGCCGTCGAGGTAGCCCCGGGCCTGCATGCTGGCCTCGACCGCCTGGATCTGCTGCTCGTCGACGAAGACCTTCAGGTCGCCGGCATGGGTGAAGTCGACCTGGGTGGTGAGGAAGGTCGCGCTCTCGATCCGGTCGTCGCCGGTCGCCGCCATGTAGGCGAGGGTCACGCCGAGCAGCGTGCCGCCGACGCAGTAGCCCGCCGCCGTGACCGTGCGCTCCCCGGTCGCCGCCTGGATCGAGTCGAGGGCCGCGAAGATGCCCTCGCGCATGTAGCTCTCGAAGTCCTTCTGCGCGTGCCGCTCGTCCGGGTTGACCCAGGATATCACGAAGACGGTCAGCCCCTGCTGCACCGCCCAGTTGATGAAGCTCTTATCCTTGTTGAGATCGAGGATGTAGAACTTGTTGATCCAGGGCGGCACGATCAGGAGCGGGCGCTTGAGCACCGTCTCGGTCTGGGGGGCGTACTGGATCAGCTCGATGAGGTCGTTGCGGAAGATGACCTCGCCGGGCGTGTTGGCCATGTTGACGCCGATCTCGAAGCGGCCCGGATCGGTCTGGCGCAGGCGCAGCTCGCCGCGTCCCGCCTCCACGTCCTCGGCCAGCATCGCCATGCCGCGCACGAGGTTGGCGCCGTTCTCGCGCATCGTCTCGCGGATCAGCTCCGGGTTCGTCAGCACGAAGTTCGAGGGCGCGAGCGCGCTGGCGAGCTGGCGCACGTAGAAGCGCGCCTTGGCGCGGGTGTGCTCGTCGACGCCCTCGGCCTCGTCCACCAGGATCTCGGCCCAGCGCGTGGTGATCAGGTAGCCCTGCTTGATGAAGTCGAACATCGGGTTCGTCGACCATTCGGGCGCCGCGAAGCGCTTGTCGCGCGGGTCCGGGAGCACGACGGGGGTCACCGTCTCGCCCTGCATGCGCTGCAGTGTGGCGCCCCACAGGGCGAGGAACTGGCCGCCGATCAGCGTCTGGGCCTCGCTCGCCTTCCGGGGATCGGCGAACCAGCGCTCGGCCACGGTGCCGAGGGTGCGCACCACCTCCACCACCCCGTCCGCCATGCCGGCCTCGGCCTTCCCCGTCTCGAAGGGCTTGGCGTAGGCGGCGGCGGCGCGCCCGAACTCCTCGACGAAGCGCCCGGCATTGCGGGACATCGTCTCCACGTCCACGCTCGGCGTCGCGATCTTCTCGACCGTCACGCGTCACTCCTCCCTGTCGCAGCGTCAGCCCCGGGGCGGGCCGCCTTTCCGACAAATTAACGCCTCACAAGCCCGTTTCGCCAGACGTCCCCGAGGTTTTCTCCGTCGCCATGCGCACCCTCACCCTCACGGCCCTGACCGGTCTCGCCCTGACGCTCGGCGGCTGCGTCCTCGACGGGGGCAACCCGGTGCGCGAGGCCGCGAAGGCGGCCGGGATCGCGCCGCCCCCCGCGACGGCGCCGGATTTCGTCGCGCGCTCGCGGCGCGAGGGCGAGGATTTCCTGCCGGTCGGCGTCTCGGCGCCGCCGCGGCCGATCCGGGCCAAGTCGGCCGCGGGGGTGAAGGACTTGGAGGCCGACCTCGACGCGAGCCGCCAGCGCAACGAGGCGCGCGGGCGGGACGCCGCCAAGGTGGGCGGGACGACGCAGGCGCGCTGAGAGGCCCGCAATTCGCCTTACCGGGCATTCCGCTTCCGCCCGAACGGGGCTAAGCAGGACGGCTCGGGCGGCCGCGGCCGCCCGCGACGTGTGACGCGACGGGCGCCCCGGGAGGCGGCGCCGATCAGGATCCGGCCGATGACCGACTTTCACCGCATCAAGCGACTGCCCCCTTACGTCTTCGAGCAGGTCAACCGGATCAAGGCCGCCGCCCGCGCCAACGGGGCCGACATCATCGATCTCGGCATGGGCAACCCGGACCTCGACGCGCCGCGCCACGTGATCGAGAAGCTGGTCGAGACCGCCGGCAAGCCGCGCACCGACCGCTACTCGGCCTCGAAGGGCATCGCGGGCCTGCGCCGCGCCCAGGCCGGCTACTACCAGCGCCGCTTCGGCGTCACCCTCAACCCCGAGACCCAGGTCGTGGCGACGCTGGGCTCGAAGGAGGGCTTCGCCAACATGGCCCAGGCGATCACCGCGCCGGGCGACGTGGTGCTGGTGCCCAACCCGAGCTACCCGATCCACGCCTTCGGCTTCCTGATGGCGGGGGGCGTGATCCGCTCGGTGCCCGCCGAGCCGACGCCCGCCTTCTTCCCGGCGGCCGAGCGGGCGATGCAGCACTCGATCCCCAAGCCCGTGGCGCTGGTCGTCTGCTATCCCTCGAACCCGACCGCCTACGTCGCCTCGCTCGACTTCTACCGCGACCTCGTGGCCTTCGCGAAGAAGCACGACCTGATCCTGCTCTCGGACCTCGCCTACGCGGAGGTCTACTTCGACGACGCCAGCCCGCCGCCCTCCGTGCTGCAGGTGCCGGGCGCCATCGACGTGACGGTGGAGTTCACCTCGCTGTCGAAGACGTTCTCGATGGCGGGCTGGCGCATGGGTTTCGCGGTGGGCAACGAGCGGCTGCTGGCGGCGCTCACGCGCGTGAAGTCCTACCTCGATTACGGCGCCTTCACGCCGATCCAGGTCGCCGCCACCGCGGCGCTGAACGGGCCGGAGGCCTGCATCCACGAGATGCGCGCCACCTACCGGCGGCGGCGCGATGCGCTGGTCGATTCCTTCCAGAAGTGCGGCTGGACGATTCCCGCGCCCTCCGCCTCGATGTTCGCCTGGGTGCCGATCCCGGAAAAATTCCGGGGGCTCGGCAGCCTCGAATTCTCGAAGCTCTTGGTCGAGAAGGCGGACGTGGCGGTGGCGCCGGGCATCGGCTTCGGCGAGCATGGGGACGAGTTCGTGCGCATCGCGCTGGTCGAGAACGAGCAGCGCATCCGCCAGGCCGCCCGCAACATCCGCCGCTTCTTCGACGGGGCGGAGCGCACCCTGCACAACGTGGTGCCGCTGCAGAAGGCCGTGTAGGCGCCGCGCGCCTTCGCAACCGGCCGCCCCATCCCCCGCGCAGGTTGTGGCCGGGGGGTGACAGGGCTGGGGGAAAGACCCCGCCTGGCGGCCCGCCGCGGCCCGCGCGGCTTGATCCGGGGCGGGGGCGGCGTCAGGGTTGCGGCCACGCTGTCGCTTCTCCAGGCCCGGGTTCCCCATGCGTCGTTCGCTGCAGATCGTCGGTCTCGCGCTCGCGGTCCTCGCCCCGGCCGCCTGCGCGCCGAACCCGATCGTCGCCCGCGATCCCGTGCCGGCACCAAGCCCTGACGAGGCGTATCGCTGCCGCTCGAAGCCGACCGTGCTGAACGCCTACTGGACCGACTGCGAGCCGGTGCGGCGCGAGCCCGAGGTGGTGATCCGCAGCCGGGGCTGAGCCCGGGAGCCGGGGATGAGCCCGGGACGGCAACGGTTCGCGCGCCCCGCGCGTTGAGCCGGCACTGCCTCCCGCGAAGGGTTCCTGGAAGGGTCCATGCCCGTGCTCCGCCACTCCGCTCCCGCGCTCGCCGCGCTCCTGCTCACCGGTCCGGCCGCCGCGCAGGGCCTTCCCCCGGGTCCCGACGCGCCGCTCGCGGTGCGGGTGCGGCCCGAAGCCCCGCCCCAGGACATCTACGCGCGCGCCGCGGCCCGCGGCCCGGTCGTGCTGCAGATCGACCCCTACGCGCCGCGCAGCGGCGCCCCCCTGGTGCCGATCCGGGCGGTGCCGGTCGCCTCGGTGCTGAACGGCGGCGCCTTCGGCCCGACCGGCTTCGGCTATTACGGCGACGCGGTGAGCGAAGGCCCCCTCAACCGCCGCCAGCGCCCCGCAATCTACTACCTCGGCAGCCGGGCCTACTGACTGCGGTCGTCCCCGGTCCGGCGGCCGCGTTTTCCGGTGGACACCGCAGCCGCCGCTCGGTATGAGCACGCCGTCGACCACGCCCCCCGCCGTCGCGCGGGGGCATGCGCGGGACGCCCTCACGCCAGGCCTGATCGACCGATCCGGCCGCGGAGGCGCGCCCCACCTCGGAGAGGTGGCAGAGTGGTTGAATGCACCGCACTCGAAATGCGGCATGGGCGCAAGTCCATCGGGGGTTCGAATCCCTCCCTCTCCGCCAGACACCTGTTCTGAATGCGCCGAGCCGGTGCAGCCGCCCAGGCCGACAGCGAACCCGCGGATGCCGCCCGAGATGCTGCCTTGGGCGGTCCATGTCCGGCCCGTCGGATCAGGCTCAGCGACGATCACCGTCGGGGTCGTCGCGGTGTCGAAGGACCCGGCTCGGGCATTCGTTCACGCGGCCATGAGGACCCCGCGCGATGCCGCCGCGGCCTGCGCCTGCCGGCGCTCCGGCTCCGCGACCATCTGCACGCCGGCGGACGGGGCCGCGGGGGAGAAACGTCTTGATTTCGCTCGTGCGCTGGCTGTTGGTCGTTCTTGCGGTGCTCTGTGCCGCGTGGATCGCGTACCATCTGCGTTGAGCTTGGGCTCTCGAACACCTCAAGCCCCGGGGCTACCTGAGATGAGGTCAGCTGAATGACCAGCGACGAGGCAGAGAAGGCCATCCGCTTCCTGTGCAATCAGTGGGCGGCAGAGCAGTCCAGGCAGTCCCCGACCGAGGATCACGGGGATTATTCCGAGTTCAGAAGCTGGCTCGCAAAGAACGGCCACGAGAAATATCTGCAATTCGAGTCGCCCATCGGGGCCGAACGCGAAGCCGAGACGTGGTTCGATCAGGAGATGTATCAGACGTCGTTGCGGCTGAAATAGGCGCCGATCGCCCTGTCATCGCGGCGACCGGCCGGAGACGAGGCTGCGGAAAGCCGGCGCTTCGGGCTAGCATGGCACAAGCGAGCCGCCACGGAGCCCGAGATGACCGCACCCCTGTCCTTCGAAGCGGACGCGCAAGCGCGCATCAGTGCCCTCGAATGCGTCGTGACGTCCCTCCTTCGCGAGCTGACGAAGTGCGATCCCGGCCTGCGGGAGGCGGTTCTCGAGGAGGTCCGACGCGCCCTGGAGGCGGCGCCGCCGCCGACACCCAAGACCGAAGCCGAGCAGGCCAAGGTGCTCGATCTGTCGGAGATCCTCCTGGCGCCCTGATCCACACCATGCCCATGAAGTCCGGAGCGTGCGCATGTCGACCAGCGACCCCGATCCGACGATCCCGGCGGTTGATCCGACGGCCGAGGGCGCGCGTGCGCGTCAGCAGGGCCGGCCGAGAGATGGATGCCCATACCCGATCGACAGCGAGGAGCGAGAGGAGTGGATGGAAGGCTATGACGGGCGCTCGCGCGACACGCCTCCCGATCAGCCGATGAAGCCGACCTAGAGCGGTTTTCGACGAAGCGGCCACCGGTTCGTCGCAGGGAGCGCGTCGGTATCAAAGAGCTGGAGCAGGATCCGATGGCAGCGCGGCCGGATCCTGCTCCACGTCCGCCGTCATCCTCATCAAGGAGGACGAACGCGGGCTGGACGCATTCTCGCCGATCCCTCCCTGAATCCGACCCGCCGCCCCGGTGCTCGCGCGACACCTCATGCGCCGGCGCATCCGGCATCGCCGGTGTGGCTTGCCGTGAAGCGGTCGACCCCCAAACCCGAGTTAAGCATTCATTAGTATTAATTCTTCGCAGGAAAAACTAACGGCTATTAATTCTCGTAAATACGCATTAATTTGTCTCTATCAGCGTTATCGAAGCGGTTGCACGCAGATGAAAAATGTGAACGTACGGCGGCTGAAGCGGCGCGCGACCAAGATGAAGTCGCTGGCCCGGCGTGAATACGATCTCTTCCTCGAGGGGCTGGATGCGGTCTGGACGGCGTGCCTGGGCTGGGTCGCCATCAGGACGGCAAGGCTCATTCTGAGTTGACGAGCAGGGACCTGCGTCGGCGTATCCGGTGCGGCCAGCGTGCCGCCCCCGAACGGAAAGCTCCGCCGGCGACGTGCTGGCGCCCAGCATGTCGCCCCACATGGCGGCCATGAGGACCAGCCGGAGCCGCTTGATGGCGAGGCTTTGACCGCGAGACGGGGTGCGATCCCTGCCGCCCCACGCGTCGGTCAACCCGAACCTGCGATTCTCCCGAGAGTTGATCGCCCAGAAGGCGATCGATGCCTCGCAACGGGAGTGAGCGCCATGGCGGACGAGTCAGTCACCCGAGATCCCGGCGGGCAGCAACCGGAGATGGTCAAAGGCCTTGAGGCGGCCGCACGGTCCGGCAGCAAGAAGCCTGACGACCATGGAATGCGGGCCACTCCTGAAACCGCACCGGAGCCCGGATCGCTGGAGGAGGAGGAGCGTCGCGCCGCCGACCTCCTCCGCGAGGCGGCCGAGCGCGACGCACGCAAGCCGAGTTCGTGAGAAGAGGGCGGCAGGCGCCTCATATCGACCGGCCAGCGAGGCCGTCGCCCATGCTTCGAGGGACATCGATCCGCGCGAAGCTCTCGCCGAGCACCACGATGCTGATGCCGAGGAGCGCCACGTCCTTGATGAGGAACGCGCCCAGGCCGTTGAGCCAGGGGAAGCCGCCCGAGGGCCCTTCCCAGATCGGCAGTGCGAGCAGGGTCGAGCAGGTCACCGCGAAGGTCAGCGTCCCGATCGTGCCCGCCATGGCACCGGCGCGAGCCGACCAGGGCGAGGCGACGAAGAGGGCGGCCGTGATGATCTCGACGGTGCCGAGGAGGTAGGACGCGCCGGCCTCGCCGAAGAGGGGGTAGAGCCATGCCAGCCACGGCGTGCCGCCGATGACGGGCTTGAGCGCATCGATCTCGATCTGCGTGAACTTGAGGATGCCGATCAGGAAGAGCGGCAGGACGACACCGGCGAGCGCCACGGCGCGGCCGGCTCTGGTGACGGTCCCGGCGTGATCATGGGCTGCCATGACGACGCTCGCGACGTGGCGGGTGGAGGAGGGCATGGTGGAGGCTCCCTGATATATGCGCGAAGCATATAACGGAAGGCCCGCTTGCGGTCTATGCGTCGCGCATATATTTTTCCGACATGGATGCGCGACGCGAGAACGTGATCGGTGCGCTGGCGCTGGCTCTGGCCGACGCCATGCTGCGTGAGGCGCAGGCGCAGGCCCCCGAGGCGGGGCCTGCCGCCGCGGCGCTGGCCCTTCTCGGGCATGAGCCGGGACTGCCGATCGAACGGCTGCGCCGCTCGCTCGGGCTGTCTCATCCGGGCGCCGTGCGGCTGGTCGATCGGCTGGCGGACGACGGGCTGGTGGTCCGAGAGCCGTCTCGACTGGATCGCCGTGCGGTGGCGCTCCGCCTGACGCCTGCGGGCGAAGCGACGTGCCGGGCCATCATCACCTCGCGGGACGGCGCGATCACCCGCGCGTTGACGACGCTGACGATGCAGGAACGGCAGACGTTCGGGGATCTGGCCGAGAAGCTGCTGCGCGGCTTCGTCGCCGACCTCGATCACGCCTACGCGATCTGCCGGCTGTGCGACTACGAGGCCTGCACCGACTGCCCCGTCGAGGGTGAGCTGAGCCGACGCGAAGCCGAGGCGGTCGCTCGAGGCTGAGCGGGGCCTCAGCGCAGGAGGCTCGCTCAAAGGAACGGAGCGGCCAGGAACCCGAGAGCGGTCGGAGGTGCTTGAAAGGCAGGTGTCCAGCCGAACAGGAGCGCGGCATGTACGATTGGCGACCGATGGACCGGGCCCCTCAGGATGGCCGCTGGATCATCGCGATCAGCCGCCACGAGCCGGATCGCCGGGCGGTCGTGCGTTGGGATCCGAGCCGGATCAGCGACGATCGGCCGTGGCACGTCGCGACGACCGAGTACGGCTATCCGACGGACGCCTTCACGGACTGGATGCCGTTCCCCGCTCTCCCTCAGGGCGGCCCTGCCGCGGATTAGCGGACGATCGGGCGCGCGAACCGGCGTCTTGTCCGAGAGTCGAGGGGTGTGCTTCTCCGAAGGCAGATCCGGAGGGCTGTCACGCAGGAACACCTATCCGGTCCGGCGCGGCCGAGAACCGGGATCGCCCGACCGTCGTCACACCTCCCGGCCGCCTCTGCGGGCGGGAGCGATCCATCCGGAGCGCCGATCGGCTCGCCCGCGCGTCGCCGCCATCCGCGGCGCGGCGCGGCTCTCGACGGGTGTGACGGAGAGGGAAGGGCGTCTCCCTCCATCCGGAGAGAGACGCCAAGTCGCGACACGTCTCGGGAGGAGAATGCACGGACCCCGTCAGGCCGCGCGAGCGGCGCGAGGTCGGTGCGTGTCTCTCCCGGAATACGCCTGCCCGCGCCCGGCGAACAACCCGCGCCCGCCCCCCACATTGGTCCTAGAGCGCCGGGGGGGGGGGCGG
>NZ_JBKIBX010000029.1:30753-81457 GCF_046557895.1 Methylobacterium oryzisoli
CGCTCCAAGTCTTTGATTTGCCGCATTTTCTGCGACGAACCGGGATCCACTTCGTCGGAAAATGCTCTGGCGGACGCCGCGCGCCGAGCCCGCCGTCCAGGCCAACGACCTCACTTGGCCCGCCACCTTGACGGCCGCCCGGGTTCTTGCGTGTAAGGGCGCAGTTTCAGGGACGCGATCGAAGCCCATTTCATCTTGCCCCCAGACCCTGCCCCTTCCGCTCCCGCCCATCTCCGCTTCGAGGCGGTGACCAAGCACTTCGGCACGGTGCCGGCCGTGGAGGCGGTGAGCCTCGACCTCGCGGCGGGCGAGGTCTTTTGCCTGCTCGGCCCCTCGGGCTGCGGCAAGTCCACGCTGCTGCGGATGCTGGCGGGCTTCGAGACGCCGAGCGCCGGGCGCATCCTCCTCGACGGGCGGGACCTCGCGGGCGTGCCGCCCCACCGGCGCCCGGTGAACATGATGTTCCAGTCCTACGCGCTGTTTCCCCACATGAGCGTGGCCGGCAACATCGCCTACGGGCTCAAGCAGGAGGGGCTGGCGAAGGCCGAGATCGCCGCCCGCACCGCCGAGATGCTGCGCCTCGTCCAGCTCGACGGTCTGTCGGCGCGCCGGCCCGACCGGCTCTCGGGCGGCCAACGCCAGCGGGTGGCGCTCGCCCGCGCGCTCGCCAAGCGGCCCCGCGTGCTCCTCCTCGACGAGCCGCTCGGCGCCCTCGACCGCTCCCTGCGGGAGGCGACCCAGGCCGAGTTGCGCGAGATCCAGCGGCGGCTCGGCACCACCTTCGTGGTCGTCACCCACGATCCCGGCGAGGCGATGGTGCTCGCCGACCGCATCGGCGTGATGGATCGCGGGCGCCTCGTCCAAGTCGGATCGGCCGCCACCCTCTACGAGCGCCCCGCGACCCGCTACGTCGCGGCCCTCCTCGGGGACGTGAACCTGATCGAGGGCCGCCTCGGCCCCGGCGGCGCGGGCGAGGCGCGCCGCCTCGACACGCCGCTCGGGCCGCTCACGGGCACCGACCACCACGGGGCCGGGGCGGCGGGGGCGGGCGCCGTGCTGGCGTTGCGCCCCGAGCGGCTGCGCCTCACGCGTCAAGAGGGGCGTGAAGAGGGGGATGCGGGCGAGGGGCTCCCGGCCACGCTCTTCGACACCACCTATCTGGGCGACCGGATCCTCTACCGGGCGCGGGCGGCGGACGGCCGGGTGCTGCGCGCCGCCGCGCCCGCGGGCACGGCCCCGCTCGCGCCCGGCGACGCGGTGCGCCTCGGCTTCTCCCCCGAGGCCGCCTCGCTGGTGCCCGCGTGAGTACGGGGGCCGGCATGAACGCGGGGTCGCGCCGCCGCGACCGCCTGCGCCGGGCGCTGCTCCCGGCGGTGCCGTTCGGCTGGCTCCTGGTCTTTTTCGGCCTGCCGTTCCTGATCGTCCTCAAGATCAGCCTGTCGGACCCGGCCACCGCGCTGCCGCCCTACACGCCCGTCCTGAACTGGGACGGGGGCGTGGCCGCGTGGTCGGACTTCCTGGCCGCCCTCGATTTCGAGAATTACCGCACGCTGATCGCCGACCCGCTCTACCTCGCGGCGGCCACGACCTCGCTCGGGGTGGCGCTCGCCGCGACCGTGCTCCTCGTCCTCGTCGGCTACCCGATCGCTTACGGCATGGCGCGCGCGCCCAAGGGGCTGCAACCGCTCCTCGTCGCCCTGATGGTGATCCCGTTCTGGACGAGCTTCCTCATCCGGATCTACGCCTGGATCGCGATCCTGAAGGGCGACGGGCTCATCAACAAAGCGCTCCTCGCGCTGGGACTGATCGCCAGCCCGATCGAGATCCTGAACACGCTGCCGGCGATCCTGATCGGGGTGGTCTACGCCTACCTGCCCTTCATGGTGCTGCCGCTCTACGCGGTGCTGGAGCGCCTCGACCGCGGCCTGATCGAGGCCGCCCGCGACCTCGGGGCGAGCCGGTTCAAGGCCTTCCTCACCGTGACGCTGCCGCTCTCCGCGCCCGGGCTCGTGGCGGGGGCGCTCTTGTGCTTCATCCCGATCATCGGCGAGTTCATCGTGCCCGACCTGCTCGGCGGCCCCGACACCCTGATGCTCGGGCGCGTCCTGTGGAGCGAGTTCTTCTCCAACCGCGACTGGCCGCTGGCCGCCGCGGTGGCGGTGCTGATGCTCGTCATCGTGGCGGGACCGGTGGTGTTCTTCCGCGAGGCCGAGGCGCGGCGGCTGGAGGGACCACCGTGAGCACGCGCCTCCACCCCCTGGCGCTCGCCGGCCTCGCGCTCGGCTTCGCCTTCCTGTACGGGCCGATCCTCGTCCTCGTGGTCTACTCGTTCAACGCGTCGCGCCTCGTCACGGTCTGGGGCGGTTTCTCGACCCGCTGGTACGCCGGCCTCGCGGCCGACAGCGCGCTCGTGAGCGCGACGTTCACCACCCTCAAGGTCGCGTTCGCCTCGGCGAGCCTCGCCACCGTGCTCGGCACGCTCGCGGCGCTCGCCCTCGACCGGCGCGGGCGCTTTCCCGGCCGCACCCTGTTCACCGGCCTGATCGTCGCCCCGATGGTGATGCCGGAGGTGATCATCGGCCTGTCGCTGCTGCTGCTCTTCGTGGCGCTCGGCGTCGACCGGGGCCTGTGGACCATCGTGGCCGCGCACGCGACCTTCACGCTCTGCTTCGTCGCCGTGGTGGTGCAGGCGCGGCTGGCCACCCTCGACCGCGCGCTGCTCGACGCCGCGGCGGATCTCGGCGCGCCGCCCGCGCGGGTGTTTTTCACGGTCACGCTGCCGCTGATCCTGCCCGCGGTGATCGCCGGGTTCCTGCTCGCCTTCACGCTGTCGATGGACGATCTGGTGATCGCGAGCTTCGTCTCGGGGCCGGGCGCCACCACGCTGCCGATGCGGCTCTACAGCCAGGTGCGCCTGGGCATCTCGCCCGAGATCAACGCCATCGCGACCCTGCTCATCGGCACGGTGAGCCTCGGCGTCCTCGCGGCCTCGCTGCTCACCGCCCGGCGCGGCTGAGCGCCGGACGCCTCGCACCCGGCGGGCGGGTCGGACCGGCCCGGGCCGCCGGCCCGATCCTCAATACTCCCACTCGGCGCCGACGCCCACGGCGGTGCGCCCGTCCGCGCCGGCCTCGCCCTGGACCTTGATGCGGCCGGTGACGTCGTACGTGAGGGTGGCGGCGCTGTCCTCCGGCCGCGCCCCGGCGCGGACGCCGACGCTCAGCCGGTCGCCGAGCGCCCGCGACAGGCCGACCGCCGCCCCGCCCCTGGCGCCGGCCTGCACGTCGAGGCCGTCGAGGCCGAGCCCCTTGCGGGCGCTCTCGAACACGTCGGGGCCGCCGGCGCCGCCGGAGAGCTGCGCCACCCCCTGCGCGAGCTGCAGGGCCTGGAAGGGCGAGAGCCCCCCGGACGCCTTCTTGAACAGCAGGCGCGAGAGCACCTCGTCCTGCGGCAGGGGCGGCTCGGAGGCGAGCACGAAGGAGGGCCGGTCGGCCGGGCCGGTGACGAGGATGCGGGCGGTGACGTCCCCGGCCTGGGCCCGGGCCTCGAAGTCGAGATCCGGCGTCGTGAGGTCGCCCGCGAAGGTCAGGCGCCCACGCTCGAAGTCGAGGCGCTGGCTGATGATCTGGATGCGCCCGCGGCGCATCGCGAAGGCGCCGTTCGCCACCGGCGCGCGCGAGCTGCCGGTGAGCCGCAGCGCCCCGCCGAGTTCGGCGTCGATGCCGCGTCCGCGCACGATGATGCGCCCGGGGGCGTTCACCGCGAGGTCGAGGGCGGCCTCGAAGGGGGGGGCCTTGCGGCGGCCGGCCGCCTCCCGGCGCGCCCGCGCGGCGAGGCGCCGACGCTGGTCCTCCGGCACGTTGACGTGCCGCAGGCCCGGCAGGGGCTGCACGGTGGCGGGCAGGCGGTCGGGCACCCCGACCTCCAGCGAGACCACGTCCACCCGCCCGGCGATCCGCGGGGTGCGGGCGAGCGGCCCGGACAGGGAGAGGTCGAGGTCCGCCACCGCATTCATCAGCGGGCTCGACACCAGTTCGGCCCGCGTCCCGCCGATCCGGATCGTGCCCGGGAACCCCTGCGCGGGGGAGAGCGCGACGCGCCCCTCCGCCCGCAGGCTGCCGCCGTTGCGGGTGGCGGCGGTGAGGCGCTCGATCACCAGCGCGTCGCCCCGGCCGCTCACCCGGCCCTCGATGTCGGTGAGGCGGATGCCCTGGAGCGGGTCGGTGAAGCTGCCCCCGCTCAGCGTCGCGTGGCCCGACAGGCGCGGGGCGGCCACCGTCCCGGTCGCCTCGCCCTCGAAGGCGACCCTGCCCGCGAGGCGCTGGCCGGCGGTGGACAGGAGCGTGTTGGCGAGGGCGGCGTCGAGGCTGCCGCGGGCCGAGAGCGCGAGCGGGCCGCCGATCTCCACGGGAAGCGACCCGCCGAGGCTCACCTGCACCCCGCGCCCCGCCGTGACCGTGCCGTCGAGGCCGGCCCGGCCGTCGCGGATCGTGCCCGCGGCGCGCGCGTCGATGGGCGGCAGGCCGGCCGCGCGGGTGTCCGGGGTGACGAGGCGCGTCAGCGCCAGGGCATAGCGCCCCTGCGGGCTCGCGGCCGGGCCGGACAACACCGCCTCGCCGTCGAGGCTGCCCGAGAGGGCGAGGGAGGGGCGAGCGAGGCGCGCCAGCGAGAGCGGCACCGCCTTGAGCGCCAGGGTGGCGTCGAGGCGCGAGCCCAGCCGCCCGTCGAGCGCGATCCGCCCGGATCCCGCCGCGACCGCGAGCCCCTCCACCACGAGGTCCGACCCGTCGAGGGTGAGGCGGGCCGGCTGCGCCAGCGCGAGCCGGTCGGCCCCGCGCACCGCCGAGAGCCGCGCGAGATCGAGGCGCCGCGGGCCGGCGACGAGCCGCCCCTGGCCGTCGAGGGTGAAGCCGCGGGCGCGGGCCTGGAGCAGGAGGTCGCTGCCCGCCTCGCCGCCCTGGGCCGGCGCGGCGTCGAAGCGCACGGTCTCGATCGTCTCCCCGGCGGCGACCAGCCGGTCGGCGTGGAGCCGCCCCTGGAGGCGGGGTGCGCCCTTGAGGTCGCTGCCGGCGAGGTCGGCGTCGAGGCGCGTCAGCGCGAGCGAGCCGGCCGTCAGGCGCTCGGCCGTCGCGCGCAGGCGCGCGTCCTGCCGGCCGCCGGTCCGCTCCAGCGTCAGCGCCGCGTCGAGGCGCCCGCCGAGGCGCGTCAGCGCGAGCGCCGAGAGATCGTCGAGATCGCCCGCCCTGACGGTGAGGTCGGCCTCCGCGAGGCCGCTCTCCTGTCCGACCGCCGCCCGGCCCGCCACCGCCACCGAGCCGAGGCTCAAGGCGAGCCGGTCGAGCACCCAGTCGGTCCGGGCGCGGGCGAGCTGCCCCTCGCCGGCGAGCGCCTTGCCGTCGACCCGGCCGGAGAGCCGCACCGTGCCGTCGAGGCGGCCGGTGACGTCGCGCAGGCTCGCCTCGGCGGCGAGGCCGGCCAGGGGCCGCCCGAGCGCCCGCGCGTCCGGCGCCCGGACGCCGAGGGCGAGGTCGGGACGCTCCAGCGAGCCGGTGAGGGCGGCGGAGAGCCCGGCGCGGCCGGCGAGGTCGTCGTGCAGGGTCGCGAGGTCGGCGAGGTCGAGCCGCGCCGTCAGGTTCGCCTGCGCCAGCGTGGCGCGGCCCTCCGCGCTCCCCGTCACGGCGCGGCCTTCCAGGCGCAGCCCCTCGACGGCGTAGCCGTCCGGCAGGCGGGTCAGGCGGCCGGTCAGGCGCGGGGCGGGGCCGATCGTGCGGTCGAGGGCGGGGGTGCCGAGCGCGAGGTCGTCGCCCCGGGCCTCGACCGCGGCGGTCACGCCGGTGCGGGCGGGGTTGCCGGCGAGGTCGGCACCGGCCGTCACGCGGCCGGCCAGCGGCCGTCCGGCCAGCAGCGAGAAGGCGGACAGGTCGCGCAGCTCGGCGCGCAGCCGGCCCGCCACCTCGGTGCGGCCGACCCGGCCGGCATAGTGCAGGCCGGCCTGGGGCGCGTCGAGGGTGAGGTCGGCGAGGTCGGCGACGCCGTCCGGCCGCAGGGTGCCGCGCAGGGTCAGCCGCGCGCGCGGGCCGAGCGCCCGGCGCAGGGCCGGATCGGCGAGGCTCAGGCCCTCCACGGCCGCGTCGGCGGCGAGGCGAAAAGCCTGCCCCTCGGGGGTGCGCGGCAGCGGCTCGGCCGAGAGGTCGGCGCTCACCCGGTCGAGGCGGCTGTCCTGCGCCCGCAGGCCCGCGGCGCGCAGGGTGCCGGCGAGGCGCGGGGCGGCGAGCGGGCCCTTCAGGCTGGCGTCGAGGCTGAGCGATTCGACCTCGCCCGCGCCCGCCCGCGTGACGCCGCCGTCGGTCGGCAGCGCGCGGGCCTGGACGACGAGGTCGGCGCTGCCGGCGGGATCGAGCCGGCCCGCCGCGGTGAGGCGCGCGGTGCGCGAGGCGAGGTCGAAGCGCTCGACGGCGAGGCCGCCGTCGTCGCCGAACCGCAGCGCGCCGTCGAGCCTTGTCGTGCCCGCGAAGATCGCGGCGGCGGGGCCGGGCATCAGCCCCTCGATCCGCGAGGCGAGGTCGAGCGTCATCCGGCGCTCCTTCGCCACCCGGTCGATGCGGGCCTGACCCTCGGCGCCGATGTCGTCGCCCGCCCGGAAGGCGAGCTTGGCCGCGAAGGCGTCGAGGGGACCGCGCCCGTCGAGGTCGAGGGTCACGGGCGGCAGGCCCGGCAGGGTCATGGCCCGCGCGACGAGGCCGCCCTCGGGCTCGTCGTGGGCGAGTTTCAGTTCGAGCCTCTGGCCCTCCGGCACGAAGGCGAGCTTGAGGGTGGCGTTCCCGGGCCGGTCGAGGCGGCGGATGCCGAGGCCGAGGTCGAGCCCCTCGCTCGGGTTGCCGAGCTTGGCCTGCCCGGCGCCGGCGAGGCGGGCGGCCTGCCCCAGCACCGGCTCGCCGAGGACGAGTTCGCCGAGCGTGAAGGCCTTCACCTCGATCTTCACGGGCAGGTCCGGCAGCAGCGGATCGTCCGTGGCGGTGGTGGCGACCGGGTTCGGCAGCGGCCGGCGCAGCACCTCCAGGCGGCCGATCTCCAGCCGGTCCACCTCCAGGCGGCGGGAGAGGAGGGCGGTGCGCCGCCAGATCAGCCGCGCCCGGTCGAGGCGCAGCCACACGCCCTCGCGGTCGGCGATCGACACGTCGCGGATGGTCGCGTCGGAGGACAGGGCGCCGTCCACGGCCCCGATCGACACCCGCGAGGCCGGCGTCGAGAGCGCACGGGAGAGCAGGCCCCCCAGCACCGTGGTCTCGCCCTCGGCCGCCCGGCTCCCCGCGTTCGACCCCAGCCAGGCGAGGCCGAACAGCAGGAGCGCGAGGGCCGCCGCGAGCGGGGCCGCCCGGCCCCTGCCGGACCGCGCACCGCGCGGCCCCCCCGCGATCCGTCCGGAATGGTGCGTCATCAGAACGCCTGCCCGATGCTGATGTAGAGGGCGACCGGCGGCTGCTTGAGCGCCTTGTCGGGGTTCAGCGGCACCGCGAGGTCGACCCGGATCGGGCCGATGCCGGTGTAGTAGCGCAGGCCCAGGCCCGCCGCGTAGCGGATCGGCTCGTCGAAATCCGGCAGGCTCGACGCGAAGGCGGTGCCGGCATCCACGAAGGGCACGAGGCCGATCGTGTCGGTGATCTTGATGCGCGCCTCCAGCGAGCCGTCGAGGAGCGAGCGCCCGCCGATCGGCAGCTGGAACGGCCCGATCGGCCCGACCGTGCGGTAGGCGTAGCCCCGGATCGAGCCGCCGCCCCCCGCGAAGAAGCGCAGCGAGGCCGGGATCTCGGCCAGGCCCGCGCCGCTGATCGAGCCGAAGCCGAGGCGCGCGGCCAGGATGGTGTTCGCCTCGTCGTCGAGGGCGAGGTAGGTCGAGCCCTGCGCCCGCGCGAGGAAGAGGCCCGGATCGGAGCCGAGGAAGCCCGGATAGGGCGTCGCCGAGGCGGTGAGGCGGATGCCGCGCGTCGGATCGAGCAGGCTGTCGGTGGAATCGTAGGCCACCGAGACCGGCAGGCCGACGAGGCGGTAATCGACGCGGCCCAGCGCGTCGCGGGCCGAGCCGACCTGCCCCTCGACGCCCCCCTGCACGGAAAAGGTGTCGGTGAAGCGGTGGCGCAGGGCCAGCGTGCCGCCGGCCGCGTCGCTGAGGTAGGATTGCTGCACCTCGCGCCCCACGAAGGCGCTGGCGAGAAGGTCGGTGCGGCTGCCGAACAGGGCGGGCTTGACGAAGGTGGCGGCGAGCCGCCCGCCGAGCCCGTTGGTCTCGATGCCGGCGAGCTTGCGGCGGCGCGCGTAGTAGTCGGTGCCGAGCCCCAGATAGGAGAGGTCCGCGTCGAGGCGCAGGCTCTCGCCGCCGCCGAACAGGTTGCGGTTCGCCCAGTAGCCGCGCACGCCCGGCCCGTCGACCGTGGAGTAGCGGGCCGCGACGCCCAGCAGGTTCGGCGCCCGCTCGGTGACGTCCACGAAGACCGGCAGCGTGCCGTCCGGGTCGAGCGCCTGCCCCTCGCGCACCCGCACGCCGCCGAGCGCCTCGATGCGCGAGACCGAGCGGCGGATGCCCGCCAGCGCCTCCGGGGAATAGGGATCGCCGGGCTCCGCGTAGATGAAGGAGCGCACCACCGCCGGGTCGAGGTCGCGCGTGCCGCGCACCGTCACGGCGCCGAGGGTCGCGAACGGCCCCGGATCGACCGTGAGCGTCACGTCCATCGCCCGGGCGGCGTGGTCCACCACCGGATCGCGCCGGACCACCTTGGCGAAGGGATGGCCCTCGCCGCGCAGGTGATCGACGAGGCGCGCCTCGCGGGCCAGCACCGTGGCGGAGCGCGCCGGCTCCTCGTCGGCGACGCGGGTCAGGCGCGGGGGCAGGGCGAGGGGCCGGCCCGAAGCGTCCCGCACCGCGATGCTGCGCAGGCGATAGAGCGGACCCTGCTCGACGATGATCCGCACCGCCGCGGGGCGGCGGTCGCGGGCGGCTTC
The DNA here is from genome assembly GCF_046557895.1 of Methylobacterium oryzisoli. Lineage (NCBI taxonomy): Bacteria > Pseudomonadati > Pseudomonadota > Alphaproteobacteria > Hyphomicrobiales > Methylobacteriaceae > Methylobacterium > Methylobacterium oryzisoli. The sequence continues at coordinate 39,751 of NZ_JBKIBX010000029.1, forward strand.
CGCGGCGCGCACGGCCGCCCGGGCCGCCCCGTCGCCGCCGAGGGTCACGTCCTCGATGCGGAAGGTGACGGTACCCGCGTAGTAGCCGTAGCCCCACAGCGCGTCGACGAGCCGGACCGCGTCGGCCTCGGCGCGGCGCAACAGGCCCTCGCCGTCCGGCGGCGGCTCGCCCCGCAGGCGATAGAGGGTCGAGGCATCTTGGAGCGCGGGGAGCAGGTCGCCGTCCTCGACACCCTGGAGGCGCACCGCGTAGGCCACCGCGTCCGGGCGCGGGGCGGGCGGCGCCTCCTCGCTCCCGAACAGGCCGAACAGGTCGAAGGCCCGCGCCGGCGGCGCCGTCAGGAGGCCGATCACCAGACAGGCGCCGAGCGCGAGCGCCCCCGGCCGGCCGTGTCTCCCGATACGGTGTGCGCCGTGTGCCGTCCGTCCCCTGCCCAGCATGCCCCCGGCTGCTCGTTGCCCCGCCTTCCCCAAGGGTCGGCGGATTTCGTGTTCAAACCGTGTCCACGCCGCGGCGCGCGGGCGCACTCTGGGGATAGCGGGGCCATTGCTCAACCCCGGCCGGGCGCCTTGCGGCGTGCGGTCGCGCTTCGCGCGAGGCTGCCCAGCCCCACCTCCGGCTGGCGCGGCACGGCCCGGGGCGGTTCCGCCAAGCTTTTGGACCTGCATCATCGCCGCCGCCGCGCCGGCGACCGATGCGCGGAGGAGGCCCGATGCTCCCGGTCGTGTTCCACCCGGCCTACGAGGCGGCGCTGCCGGACGGGCACCGCTTCCCGATGCGCAAGTACGGCCGGCTCGCCGAGATCCTGGCCGCGCGCGGGCTGGTGCGGGAGGGCTTCGTCACGCCCGAGCCGGCCGACCCCGACACGCTCGCCCTCGCGCACGACCGCGCCTACGTCGAGCAGGTGCTCACCGGCACGGTGCCGCGGGCGGTCGAGCGGGCGATCGGGCTGCCGGTGGATGCCGGGGTGGCGCGCCGCTCGCTCGCCTCCGCCGGGGGCACGCTGCTCGCCGCCCGGCTCGCGCTGGCGCACGGGCTCGCGGGGAGCACCGCGGGGGGCAGCCATCACGGGCGCCGGGCCGGGGGCGGGGGGTTCTGCGTCTTCAACGACGTGGCGGTGGCCGCGCTCGCGCTCAAGCGCGAGGGGACGATCCGGCGGGCGCTCGTCGTCGACCTCGACGTGCACCAGGGCGACGGCACCGCCGACTGCCTCGCGGGCGACCCCGACCTGTTCACCTTCTCGATGCACGCCGAGAAGAACTACCCCACCGACAAGGTGCCGGGGGATCTCGACGTCGGGCTGCCGGACGGGCTCGGGGACGAAGGCTATCTCGACGCGCTGCGCCTCCACGTGCCGCGGCTCCTCGACGCCGTGCAGCCGGACCTCGTCTTCTACAACGCGGGCGTCGACCCGCACCGCGACGACCGGCTCGGGCGGCTCGCGCTCGGCGACGAGGGCTTGGCCGCCCGCGACCGCCACGTGGTCGGCGAGGCGTGGCGGCGGGGCATCCCGCTCGTCGCGGTGATCGGCGGCGGCTACGCGGCCGACATCGAGGCCCTGGCCGGGCGCCACGCCCTGGTGTTCGAGGCGATGGCGGAGTGGGTGTGAGCCAAGCGTGGTGGGCCGCAAACCTGCCCGCCCCGGCAGTTCGAGCCCTTCAACTCGCAGCAAACCGGCGCCATCGCCGGCAATTTATTTCGTTTCCTACCCGGTCTCCGGCCATTTCTGGGAGTCTTCAAACTCCCGGCTCTTTGCCCGCCCTCTTCGAGGTTGTCGTTTTCACGATTTATGCTTGCATGATTGGCATAAACCAATAACATCCGCAACCTGTAAGTGTCTCAACATCGATTTATCGCCGCGATGGACCGCGCTTTCCAGTGCTCGTCCACACGTGTTCTGAATCCTCACGCGATCACGATATGATGGAGAGGACGATGGCCCGCAGAGCTCGCAGGCAGAGCACGAGTGCGTCCCGCGAGGACTCGCCCGATGGCGCGTCGCCGGCAGGCGACCTCACGCCCGGCATCCTCATCAGCTTCAAGCCCGGCGCCATGAAGGCCGGCTTGCAGCAATTGACCTCTTCGGCGGGTCTCAAGGCCGTTGCCCATGCAGCCGAGTTCGACGACGGCGCCGTCGATTTCGCGCAGACCGCGCAGGCCGGCATGATCGTCTTCGATTCGCTTGGCGTCGCCGTCGTGGATGCCGACCCCGACCAGGAGACCGCGCTCGCGACGCTGGTTGCCGCCGAGGACGGCATCGTCCAGGAGCCGGAGCCGATCTTCTTCGCCTTCGGCCGGTCTCCGGCGGATTTCGCGACCTATCTGCGCGGCTACAAGGACGCGGTCGACCATCTCTACGACAAGCTGCTGGGCAACCCATCCGCTGGAATCCTCACGCCAAACGAGGCGACCGTAGGGCAGGGCTTCCAAGATACTGCGGAGGCGACCTGGGGCTTGGCGGCGACCCGCGTCCTCAGCACTCGGTCGAGCGGTCGCGGGGTGCGCGTCGCGGTGCTGGACACGGGCTTCGACCTCGATCATCCGGATTTCCGCGGGCGGCAGGTCACGGGACGGTCCTTCATCGCGGGACAGGACGTGCCCGACGACAACGGGCACGGCACGCATTGCATCGGAACGGCGTGCGGACCACGCAGCCCGGTCAGAGGGAGACGGTACGGCATCGCCTACGAGGCCGAGATCTTCGCCGGGAAGGTCCTGTCGAACCAGGGGTCGAGCCTCGGCCGATCAACGCTGGCCGGCATGGAATGGGCCGTCAGGAACAAGTGCCATATCGTCTCGATGTCGCTGGGCGGCTGGGTCTCGCCGGGGCAGAGCCATCAGGAGGCGTTCGAGAGCGTTGCGCGGACGGCTCTAGCACAGGGAACACTCATCATCGCCGCCGCGGGAAACGACAGCCGCCGAAGTCAGAACAAGATCTGTCCGGTGGCAAATCCGGCCAATTGCCCGTCGATCATGGCGGTCGGTGCCGTCGACCACTTCCTGCGCACCGCCGACTTCTCGAACGGATCCGTCAATTCGGATGGACGCGTCGACATCTCGGGACCGGGCGTCGACGTCTACTCAAGCGCGCCGGAGCCTGCGGCGACGCCGCAACCGAACGCCTACAGGCAATGGCCGGCGCAGTACCACACGATCAGCGGCACGAGCATGGCGACCCCTCACGTCGCCGGGATCGCGGCCCTGCTGCGCCAGGAAAACCCGAATCTCAGCGCCGGCGGGTTGTGGCGACTCCTCGTCGCGCGGGCGCGTACGCTGCCGCAATCGGCGGGCGACATCGGTGCCGGCTTGGTTCAGGCCTGATGGCGGGAGACGTCGAGGAGGCGTCCTCAAGCTTCCTCGCCGGATCCTCGATTTGGCACCGAGAGATCGAAGTGCGCCAGTGCCCGACGCTCCCGCGATGCGGGAGCGCTCGGTGCGACACGGGAACTGGCCGAGCGGCCATGGCTTGAGATAGATATGGAGCAGGGCGCGGTTCTCAGCGGTCCTTGCCGTCGGCCACTCCCGCTCGCGAGATTTGCCATGTCCCAGAAGACGCAACCCTCCTCCAAGTCGATGAACGTCATGGTCACGGTCGAGGAGGAATACCGTGATCGCCTCGACCAAGTCGCCAAGAAGCTGGAGCACGCCGGCATGACGGTTGCCGAAACGTTCGATCTCGGCGGCGTGATCGTCGGCGCGGTGCCGGAGCGGAGCGTCGGTGCCCTGCACAAGGTGCCGGGTATCGCGGCGGTCGAGGAGGAGCCGAGCTTCCACACGGGGTCGTGAACCGGGTCCGCCGCGGAACGGCTCAGCCTCCCTCCTCGTTGACATGGCGACTGCCAGCGCAACGCGCTCGTCCTCACCGACAAGGAGCCTCCCATGAGCCTGATCGGCCGCATCGTCACCAAGATCCTGGGCAACGACGACCCGAACCTCCGCCAGGGCGACCGCCACGATTACCGCAACCAGGATTCGAGCACGCTCGTGGGCCGGATCGTCACCAAGATCCTGCGCCGCTGACGCGCGCCTCCGGCCCGGGCTCGCCACCGATGTGCGCTCCCGCACGTCCGCGGGCCGGGAACCGGGATAGGTATGAGGACAGCAGGGTTACGTTGGCGTCGTGGCCCTGCTGCCCTCTTGGGCGTTTCCTCCCTAGACTCGGGCCGCCCCCTACGGGCGGCCTTCTTTTTTGCCGGGAGCCGCGGCGGGGTCAGCCCGCGAGCCAGGCGGCCTGCGCGCGCGCCACCGTCAGGGCGGCCCGCCCGGCGCGGGTTTGCGGCACCGGGTCCTCGCCGGCCAGCGCGCGCGCCTTCAGCGCCATCAGGGCCGGATCGCCCCAGGCCGCCAGGAGCGCCTGGAAGGCGTCGTGCCGGGCGCGGTCGAACGGCGCGCCGCCCGCGAGCGGATGCGGCGGATGCAGGTGGGCGACCGGCACCAGCCCGGGCGGGATCGGGGCCGTGGCCGCATGGGTGCGGCCGAGGCGCAGGAGCTTTCCCAGCACGTGCAGGCGCGGGCCGCCCGGCGCCGCCTCGGCCCGGTGCGGGCCGGCGAGGACGACCCGGTCGCAGGGGAGGGCGAGGAGCGCGGCGAAAAGCCCCTCGTCGGCCAGGGGTTCCCTGCCGCAGGCCGCCCGCAGGACCGCCGTCGCGGCCGGATCGGCGCTGCGCAGCAGCACCCGCGCCTGGCGCAGGCCGAGACCGAGATCGAACAGGGCTGCCTCGCGGTCCTGCGGGCGCAGGGCCGCGCGGTCCGGCCCGCAGGCCGTCACGGCGCCGGGCGCGAATTCAACGCAGGCGGCAGCGGGCACGCACAAGGCCACCGCGTGGCTCCAGTCCCGCGCGCCGAGCGCCGTCTCGTAGGCGACGGGGTGCAGCCCTGGCGCGAAGGCGAGCGCGGCGCGCGAGGTCGCCCAGCCGAGCCGGCCCGCGAGCGGCACGGCCTCCTCGCCGGGTTCGCGCCGCAGGGCGAGCGCCGCCCCGTAGCCGCCGAAGGTCCAGGTCACGGCCGGGTCGGCCAGCGCGCATTCCAAGAGCGCCTGCACGGCGTCGGGCGCGGCGGGACGCGAACTCACCGCGCGCCGCCTTGAGCGCAGCGCAGCAAACCGCTACCTGTGCGGGGGCAGGGGGCGCCTGCGCTGGTGAGGGCGAGAGCGTGCAGGATTCGTCTCCGTCGATCCCCGAGCTGGACACCCGCAAGCGCGTCAGTGTCCGGGGGCGCCTGCGCAACTACTTCTTCACCGGCGTCATCGTCGCCGGCCCGCTGGCGATCACGATCTACATCACGTGGTGGTGCATCAGCCTCATCGACGGCTGGGTCAAGCCGCTGGTCCCCTCGGCCTACCTGCCGGACCATTACCTGCCCTTCAGCATCCCGGGCCTCGGGCTGCTCATCGCCTTCGTGGCGCTGACCACGCTCGGCGCGCTGACAGCCAACCTCGTCGGGCGCTCGGTGGTGGAGTTCGGCGAGGTGCTGCTCGCGCGCACCCCGGTGATCTCGGGCCTCTACCGGGGCCTGCGGCAGGTGTTCGAGACGCTGTTTTCCGCCAAGGGCACGTCGTTCCGCACCGTCGGCCTCGTGGAATTCCCGGTGAAGGGCACGTGGTCGGTGGTCTTCCTCTCGGCCCCCGCCGGCCCGGACGTGCAGGCGGCGCTGCCGCCGGCCGGCGACTATGTCGGGGTCTTCCTGCCCTGCGCCCCCAACCCGACCACCGGGTTCTTCTTCTACCTGCCGCGCTCGGAGGTGCTGGAGGTGCCGATCAGCGTGGACGACGCGGCCAAGCTCGTGATGTCGGCCGGCGTGATCCAGCCGGAGGACCCGCAGACGCGGCTCCAGGCGATGGCGGCGGGCCTGCGGGTCGCGCAGGTCGGCCCGGTCGAGGTGGCGGCGCGGGACCGGCAGGACGCGTGAGGCGGCCCGGGGCCGCCTCGGCTCAGGCGCCGACCGCCAGCGCCCGCGCCGGGCGGTGCGGGGCGGGCTTGGCCCGGGGCTCGGCGAACCGCACGAGGTCGGCGAGCGCGGTGAAGTCTTCGGTGTCCGGCCCGGGCAGGCGCGTGCCGAAGCCGAGGGCGAAGGACAGGGTGAGCTTGGAATCCGGGGCGATGCCGCCGGCGTCGAGCGCCGCCAGGAAGGCCTCGCGGAAGCTGCGCACGCCGCACCACGTCTTTTCGGAGAGCTGCAGCGGCCAGTCCCAGTAGCCGTCCGGCCGCCGGGCCGGCAGGGTCTCGCGGGCGATGAAGTAGCCGGTGGCGCGATGCTCCAGGCCCTCGCGCGTGACGATCCAGTCCCGGTTCTCGAACAGGACGGCGTCGTCGGACGGCTGCGCGGTGGTCGGCCAACTCGTCGGCATCATCCGCCTCCGGTGCGGGCCCGTGCCGCGTGGCGTCCGGGCCCGATCTATGGAACATATGCCGAACAGTGAGCCGAATCAGGGCATCCGTCAACGGCTCCGCGCGAACAATCCCGGAACGATATCGGGGGCAGAGCCCCTGGCGCGGGGCCGCGCGGCATGCCACCTGAGGCGTTCGTCACGACGCGGGAGCGGGGAGCAGCATGGACCGGAGCCGGACCAGCCAGGAGGCCGAGGCGCTCAAGCGGCTGGAGGCCCTGCGGCCCGCCTACGAGCGCCTGCGCGCCGACCGGATCCGGGCCGAGAGCGACGTCGAGCGCCTGACCGCCGAGCTGGAGGCGGCCCGCGCCCAGGCCCGGGAGGAGCTGGGCACCGACGACGAGGCGGCGATCCGGGCGATGATCGAGGCTGCCCGGGCCGAGAACGCCCGGGCGGTGGAGGCCTTCGCGCAGGGCCTGCGCGAGGTCCAGGAGCGCCTCGACCGCCTGTCGGACAAGCCTGCCGACCGCGCCGGGACCCGCTGAGATGCGCCCCGGCGAGGCGGCGGAGGCGGCCGAACGCCTCGCCCGCGCGCTGAGCCTCGCCGAGGCGCGCCGCGCGGCCCTCTGCGAGGAGCGGGACGCGCTGATCCGCACGGTGGCGGCGGCCAAGGGCCGGCTCGACCTGCGCGACGCGATCGATGCCTGCCTGCGCGACCTGCAGCAGGAGGTGCACCAGCGCAGCCTCGCGCGTTTCGAGACGCTGCTCTCGGCCCTGGTGCAGGAGGTGCTGCCGGGGGAAAAGCCGGTCTCGCTCGACCTCTCCACCGAGCGCGGCCTGCCGGCCCTCGACATCGGCCTCCTGCGCCCGGACGGCGGGCGCGAGGACGTGCTGGAGGACAACGGCGGGGCCATGACCAACGTGGTCGGCATGGGCCTGCGGCTGATCGCGGTGGTCAAGGCCGGGGTCGGGCGCTTCATCGCCCTCGACGAGGCCGATTGCTGGATCGCCCCGGACCGGGTGCCGGCCTTCTACCGGGTGCTGGAGGACGGCGCCGCGCGGCTGGGGCTGCAATGCCTCGCCATCTCGCACCACGACGTCACGGGCTTCGGGAGCGCCACGCAGGTGAGCCGGATCGGCGGCCACCCGGAGAGCGGCGTCCTCGTCGACGGGCCGGCGGAGGCCTGCGCGGCGGCGTGGACGCCCGGCGACGCAGGGTTCCGCTTCATCCGCCTCGTGGACGTGCAGGGCTTCGCCGACGCCACGCTGCCGCTCGGCCCCGGCGTCAACGCGCTGATCGGCCCCAACAACCGCGGCAAGTCCACGGTGATCCGGGCGCTGCGGGCGGTGTTTTACGGCGAGGCCCGCGACGGGCTGGTGCGGGCCGGCGCCGCGGCCGCCCGGATCGAGATCGGCGTCGCGGACGGGCGCACGCTGCGCTTCGTGCGCCGGCCGAAGCGCAGCCCGGTCAACCTGTGGTCGCTGCACGAGCCCGACGGGTCGGTGGTGGTCGAGAACGGGACGCATTGCGAGACCGGCGGACGCGACGTGCCCGACTGGGTCGACCGCCTCTTCGGCATCACCCGGGTGGAGGAGCTGGAGGTCCACGTCGCCCACCAGAAATTCCCGGTCTTCCTGCTCGGCGAAAAAGCACCCAAGCGCTCCGCCGTGCTCTCGATCGGCCGGGAGGCGGGCTACGTCCGCGACATGCAGGCGCTCCAGCGCGAGCGGATCATCGAGGATCAGCGCGCGGTGCGCGAGGGCGAGCGACGCCTCGCGGCCCTGGGCGAGCGGCTGGCGCCCTTCGTGGATCTCGACGCGCTCGGCCCGGCGGTGGCGGGCCTGCGCCGCGAGGCCGGCGCGCTCGCCCAGGGGGCGGAGCGCCTGCGGGCGATCGAGGCGCGGGCGCTCCTCCTCGGCCAGCTCGCGGAGGGGCGCGAGGCCGCGCTGGCGCGGGCCGAGGCCGTGCGCGCGCTGCCCCCGCCCGAGGCCGTGGCGGATCTCGGCCGCACCCTCGCCGAGGCGCGCCACCGCGAGGGCGTCGCCCGGCGGTTGAGCGCCGCGGCGCGCGGCCTCGCGGCGGCCCGCGCCCAGGCGGCGGCGCTGGCGGACCTGCCGGCGGCACCCATCCTGCGCCCGAGCGCGGCGCCCGAGCGTCACGCCGCCGCCCTGGCACGCCTTTTGGGCGACCTCGCCCGTGCCCGCGCCCGGGCGCGGTCGCTCGCGGACCTGCCGGCGGCGCCCGCGCTCGCGCCCGATGGACCAGCCGTGAGCCACGCCGCGCGGCTCGCCGCCCTGGCGGACCGGCTCGCGGCGGCAGAGCGGCGCGTCGCGCAGGCGCAGGCGGGCCTCGCGGAGATCGAGGCCGAGACCGCGGCGCTGCTCGCCCGGACCGGCGGGCGCTGCCCGGCCTGCGGCGGCCCGGCCGTCGCCGGCACGCTCCTCGACGGCCATCGCCACGGCCCCGCCCATCCGGAGGCCGCATGATCCTCGGGTCCGAACGCTGGGAGGCCGCCCCGCTCGCCTGCGCGGGCCTGCTGCTCGTGGGCGATCCGCACGTCTCCTCGCGCAAGCCCGGCCGGCGCAAGGACCCGGACTGGCCCGGCCCGATCCTGGCCAAGCTCGAACACTGCGTCGCGCTCGCCAACGCGCGCGATCTCGCGCCGGTGCTGCTCGGCGACCTGTTCGAGCACCCGGTGGAGCCCGACGAGAGCCTGAAGGCGCGCCTCGTGCGGATCCTGAAGGCCTTTCGCCATCGCCCGCTCGCCAACGTGGGCAACCACGACATCCGCCACGCCCGCCTCTCGGACGGGGACAGCCTCGCGGTGCTGGCGCTCAGCGACGTGCTCGACGCGGTGCCGGAATCCGGCCCCGCCGCGCGGTTCGACCTCGGCGGCCGGGTCGTGGGCGTCGGCGCCACGCCCTACGGGCAGGCGATCCCCGCCGACGTGCGGGGCCTTTTTCCCGGAACGCAGGCGATTGTCTGGCTCACCCACCACGACCTCGCCTTCGGAGCGGGCTATCCGGGCGCCGTGCCGCCGCACGCCATCGCGGGCTGCGCGCTGGCGGTGAACGGCCACGTCCACAAGCGCCACCGGCCGGTGGGGATCGGCGGCACGCTCTGGTTCAACCCCGGCACCATCACCCGCGGCTCGGTCGATCTTCTGGCCCACGAGCCCGCCGCCTGGATCGTCGCGCCCGATCTCTCGCTCAAGCCCGAGCCCCTGCCGCACCGCCCCGACGTCTTCGACCTTACGGGCCGCCAGGTGGCCCCGGCCCGGCCCGAGGCGGCGCCGGTCGAGAGCGCCTTCGTGTCGCTCCTGCGCGCCGAGACCGCCACCGACCTCGCCCGCAGCGACGACGGCGCGCTGATCCGTGAGGAGATCGAGGCCAAGTTCGCCCGCGACGGCACCCCGGAGCCGGTGCGCGCGGCGATCCGCTCGCTGGTGGAGGAGGCTGTGGCGCGTCGGGCGGGGTGATTCGGGCTTCAGCTTCCGCGCCCCCTCGCGCCATGATGCGCCCGGGCCGGATCCGGCCCGGGAGAGACGGGGAGGGAGCGCCATGACGACCGGGCCGGAGACCGCGCGCGGGGCCGCCGAGGCGCCGGTCCCGTATCCGCGCACGCCCGCCGAGATCATCACCGTGCTCGCCCACTACCACCGGGCCGAGATCGCCCGCATGGCGGGCTGGCGCGACCGGATCGACCGCACCACCAACTGGGCCATCACGGTCATCGCCGCCATGCTGTCGGTGTCGCTCTCGACCCCGACCGCGCATCACGGCGTGCTGCTGTTCGCGATGCTCCTGGTGCTGCTGCTGCTCGGCATCGAGGCCCGGCGCTACCGCTTCTTCGACGTCTACCGCCACCGCGTGCGCCGGCTGGAGCGCTGCTACTACGCGCAGGTCTTCGCCCCGCGGCCGGACCCGTCGGCCGACTGGCCGGCGGCGCTCGGCGCGGACCTGCGCCAGCCCCAGTTCCACGTCACCCTGGCGGATGCCTTCGCGCGGCGGCTGCGGCGCAATTACGGCTGGATGTTCGTGATCCTGGCGCTCGCCTGGGTGCTCAAGATCACCTCGGCCCGGCTGCAGGAGGCGGGCCGGGGCGAGATGGTCCACTCGGTGGGCGAGATCGTCGGCAACGCGGCGCTGGGCCCCCTGCCGGGCTGGCTGGTGCTCGGGGCGGTGGCGGCCTTCTACGGCTGGCTTCTGGCGGTGGGCCTGTCCGCCGGCCGGCGGGACGTCGAGGACGGGCCGGTGCACGTCTGAACCCGGCCGGGGTTCAGAAGCCGAACGGGTCCGCGGCGGGCAGGGGCCGGCGGCGCACCGGAGTCTCGGGCAGGATCGGGCGGCCGATGTCGATGGCGAGCAGGCCTTCGACGGCGAGCGCCAGCACGGCGGCGACGCCGTCCGGGGCGTTCTGGACCACCGCCGCGCATTCCACGAGGCGGCCGGTGCCGCACTCGTCGAGGTAGTGCAGGATCCGCACCCGGTCGCCCGCCGACACGAAGGTGCGGCGGCAGGCCATCACCAGCCGCACCGTGGAGATCCGGGGCTCGGCCCGCAGCGAGGCCGCGCTCTCGATGACGAAGCGGCGCCCGTCCTCGGCCACCACCGTCTCGCCCGCCACGTAGGCGACGCGCAGGGGATGGCGGGCGAGATCCGCCTCCGCCACCACGTCGACGAGCAGGCCCGGCTCGTCCGTGCGGGTCTGCTCGAAATCGGCGGCGTGCTCCACGCTCTCGTCCCCGACGAGGAGCCGCGCCGGCGCGGGGCCGGGGCGCAGCGCCTCCACGGCCGGATCGAGGGCCGCGATCGCCAAGAAGTCGGCCACCAGCGCCATGCGCGGGGCCGCGAGCGCCGGCGCGCCGGTGCGGCGAGCATGGCGCACCGCGCTGCGGCGCGTCCCCGGCCGGTCGAGCAACAGGGCGGAATCGTGCGGGCGAGGGGCACTCATGGCCGGAGGGCACTCCCGGAAACGCGGCGGCGCGCAGGCAGGGATCGCCCACGCACAAAGATCTCGCCGCACCAGTTCACAAGAACGATTAGCGAACACACTCTTGCCGGTCAACGGCGCCATAATCGCACGACGATAAGCCCGGGCGTCATCGTCTGGAGCTTGCCACGGATCGGCTCCGGATAGGCGTTGCGGGCTGGGACAAAATGCGCGCCGCCGGAGCGGCTTTGCTTCCTGAAATCCGGCGAAAACACTCGCTCAACGCGAGGCGTCGTGCTACAAGAATCGCCGTGGCCGCAGGCGCCTCAGCGCACCCCCGGCCGCCTTCGAGCAGGTGAGATCGATCGCATGAGCGCAACGACCGACAAGCAGATCGCGGAGATCCTCGCGACCTACGGTGAGCCGCTGGCCGGCAACGTCTGGCGGGTGCAGGGCACCGCCGTGATCTACCACAAGGCGCTGGAGCGCATCGCCGTGCAGGCCCGCATCCGCTTCGATGCGCCGGTGATCGTGCGGGCGGAGCGCGACGAGGCCGTGATCCTGGTCACCGGCCATATGCCGGGGCCGAACGGCGACCGCACCGAGTGGTCGATCGGCGAGGCGCTGATCGGCGTGAACTACCGCGTCTCCGGCAAGCAGGCGGCCTACGTCTTCGCGATGGCGGAGAAGCGGGCCAAGGACCGCGTGATCCTCAAGCTCGCGGGCCTGCACGGCCTGCTCTACTCGGAGGACGAGGCGGACGAGTTCAAGGCCTCCCGCCCCGATCTCCAGCCGGCGCGTGCCCAGGCCGGCCGGACCGAGCCGGCGCCGCAGCCCGAGGCGGCCGGGGAGTTGTCCGAAGAAGAGATGCCCGATACGGCCGCCGCGCCCGCCCTCGACGGCGCCTCGGCAGAGGCCGACCTCAAGGCCCGGATCGACAAGGCGAAGAGCATCAACGCGGTGACCGACCTGATGCTCGACCCCGAGACGCAGCGCGTCCTCGCCGCCCTGGCGCCGGGCCTGCGCGACGAGGTGCGCGAGCACGCCAAGCAGCGCCTCGTCAGCCTCGGCTGGCCGGCCAAGAGCCGCAAGGCCGCGGCGGCCTGAGGCAGCCCGGCCCGCACGGATCCTCGTCGAGCGGCCCGGGCGGGACTCGTCCGGGCTGCTTGAGCGCGTGACCTTTGCTCGGGACTGCCAATTCCGCGCCCCCGCGGCGGCCGTCGACCTTGGCCACATTGTCGCAATCGTGAATGGGCCGGGGCGCCGGCTGCCTTGCTGGCGCCCACCTCGCTCCCATGATGCGCACCCGCGCCGCAGGAGGAAGCGTGCCCGCGACGGCACACATGCGCGCCCAAGCCCCGGCGCAGGCCCGCCGGACCTTGATTCACGCCATCAAGGGCAGGATGATGCGTCTGTGGTCAAGCTTTCGTGAGCGCCGTCTCGGATCGGCGCGGCCCTATGCAACCGTTGGACCGGACGCCCGTTCCATGCCTATGAGCGATGCCGGCGCGAAGACGCAACCCGTGATCCTGGTCGTCGAGGACGAGCCGGAGGAGCGCTTCCTCGCGGCCACGCTCCTCGAGGAGACGGGCTTCCGCGTCATCGAGGCGGAGACCGCCGAGAAGGCGCTCGCGATCCTGCGCGAGCGGGGCGAGGAGGTGACCGTGGTGTTCTCCGACGTGAGAACCCCCGGACCGATCGGCGGCTTCGAATTGGCGCGCATCATCGGCGTGACGTGGCCGCGCGTGCATGTGCTGCTCACCTCGGGCGATGCGGGCGACCAACCGAGCGACCTGCGCATGTCCGCGACCTTCATTCCCAAGCCGTGGCGGGCGCTCGACATCCTGACCCTCGTCGAGCAGGCGGCCGGCTATCACAGCGGGAATTCTCCCGTCGGAGACGCGAACGCCGGGTAGGCGTCGCGTCGAGGAAAAGCCGTCTCCCGACTCTCCAAGATGACCCGCGGGTTCGCCCGGGCCGCCCGTGCGGGCGCGCACGTCGACGCCGCCTGCATCCTCCTACTATCGGGCATCGGGTGCGGCGTCAGGGTCAATGCTCGCGAGAGCAGCAGGGCGCGAGATCATCGCGGATGCTGCGCAACCCACCCGTCCGAGCCGCGTTGTGACTCGTGATTTCCTGAGTCATTCCGCCCATCGGCCGAAGGGCCGGGCCTCTCACGGGGGAGACAGGGCAGCCGCCCGAAGACCGCAGATGAAGCTGATTCCGAGCAACCACGCAGCCAGCTTTGGACAGACGCACGCGACGGCCACGTCGCTGGCCGACGCCCTGCTGCTCGCCAAACTCGGGCACGATCTGCGGGCCCTCTACACCGACGTGGTCGACGAGCCGGTGCCCGATGAGCTGAACCGGCTCATCGACCACCTGAGCCCGACCGATCCGGAGCCAGGCCAGCGCGGTTGAGCGCCAGGCCAGCGCGGTTGAGCGCCGGCACCCGGACAACTGTACCGCGGAAGCGACAGGGCCGCGCAACCGGCAGCGGGCGGGCCGACGAGGCCTTGTGATCGGCTCCGAAACAGTGTCGGTTGGGCGGATCGTCGGCCCGGCTCCCCCGCCTCCTCGTCCATGCGCCCCTTGCTCCGCCTTCCCCGCGTCGTCCTGCTGACGCTCGGCCTCGCCGCGGCGCAGGGCGGGGCCGAGGCCGCCACCCCGCCCCCGCAGCCCAAGGAGGGTCCGGGCGGCGCCGCCTATGCGGGCCAGACCGTCACCAAACGGGCGCTCGGCCGCGCGGGGGCCGTGACCTTCGCGTTCTACGCCGCCACGCCCGCCCCCGCGCAGGGGCGCCCCGTGGTGGTGTTCCTGCATGCCTGGGGCGCCACCAACCCGCAGGCCTACGGGGCCTGGATCGAGCACCTCGCCAAGTCGGGCTCGCTCGTGCTGTTCCCGCGCTTCCAGGAGGTCAACCGCACCCGCCCGGCCGATGCCAGCACGCTGGCGGCGGAGCTCGTCAAGGACGCGCTCGCCTCTCTCGCGACGGATCCCGAGGCGAAGCCCGACATGACCCGGGTGGCGCTGATCGGCCACTTGGCCGGCGTGCCGATCGCCGCCAACCTCGCCGCGCACGCCACCGAGACCGGCCTTCCGGTGCCGCGGCTGATCTTCGGGGCCATGCCTGGCGGCATCGCTCGGGACGACAAGGCCCGGGGCATCGCCCTGCACGACCTCGCGCGGATCGCCCCCGGCACGCTCATCGTCACGGTGATCGGCGACCGGGACGCGCGGGCGGCGGACCTCGCGGCGCGCCGCCTGCTGCGCGAGGCGAGCGGCGTGCCGGCCGACCGCAAGCTCTTCCTGCGGGCGCTCTCGGACGACCACGGCTTCCCGGCGCTCTCGGCCACGCTCGCCTCGCCCGCGGGCAACAACACCGCCTACGACGCCGCCGCGATCAAGCTGCCGCCCGAGCCGCCCAAGGAAGCGGCTCCTCGGGACCCCAAACAGAAGCCGCCGCCCTTCCGGTGGTCGGCCGACATGGCGCTCACCGGCGAGCAGACCACGCTCGTGGCGCAGATCAACGCCGCCGGCACCGACAGCCTCGACTATCTCGCCTACTGGAAGACCTTCGACATGGCGGCGGCCGCGGCCTTCGCCGGCCAGGACGCCACCGCGCTCAAGAACAACCCCCGCTTCACCGACATGGAGCGGTGGAGCGACGGCTGGCCGGTGCGGCGCCTCGGGGCCGAGACACCGCGCCCGCCGGCCGAGCGCCCGGCCGCGACCGGCACGGCCCCCGGCGCGGCCAAACCGCCGGCGCGGCGCTGACGCCGGCCCGGCGCCGACCCGATCCGCGCCACCGTCCCCGGAGACTCCGATGAAGCTCTTCCACTCGCAGACCTCGCCGTTCGTGCGCAAGGTGATGGTGACGGCCCTCGAACTCGGCCTCGCCGATCGGCTGGAGCGGCTGCCGGCCGCCGCGCACCCGGTGAACCGCGACGCGGGAATCGTGGCGCAGAACCCGCTCGGGCAGGTGCCGACCCTGCTCCTCGACGACGGCACGGTGCTGGCCGACAGCCGGGTGATCTGCGAGTACCTCGACCATCTGGGGCAGGGCGGGCTGTTTCCCCCGGCCGGTCCCGCCCGCTGGGCGGCGCTCGCCGCGCAATCGACCGGGGACGGGCTGCTCGATGCGGCGCTGCTCGTCGTCTACGAATCCCGGGTGCGGGCCGAGACCGAGCGCTCCGAGGCCTGGGTGGCAGGCCAGCACGCCAAGATCGAGAGCGCGCTGCAGGTGATCGAAGCGGCGGCCCCGGGCTTCGGCCAGCGCCTCGACATCGGCATCATCACGTATGCCTGCGCGCTGGGCTACCTCGACCTGCGCTTCGCCGACCTCGACTGGCGCGCCCGCGCGCCCGCCGCCGCGACGTGGTTCGAGGGCTTCGACGCGCGTCCCTCGATGCAGGCGACGCGGCCGGCCTGAGGCGGCGGGCCGGCGCCCGTCTCCCGGCTCCCCGCTGGCGCAGCCTTTGCTTGGTCCCCTCTCGGATCCCTCGTCCGGGCTCAAGAGCCATGAACGATTTCGTCGCGCTCCTCCTCGCCGCCCTCGCCGCGTGCCTCGCCTTCATGGCACTCGGGCTCCTCGTGCGCCTCGCCGTGCAGTTCGAATTCGGCACGCGCTACCTCGGGGAGGGCAGCTTCCTGCAGGTCGCGCTGGCGCTCGGGATCGGGCTTGCGGCGTGGCGCCGGGCGACGCGCACGGCCTGAGCCGCGGCCCGCCCGCATGTGGCTGAATCGTAACAGCGCGGGCCGAAGCGGCCCGCCCGGGGCGCGCACGCTTCTCCGGCGAGGCCCGAACGGCTAGGCTTGCCGCGTCGCGTCCGCCTGCGGACCCGCGGCGCCTCTTGGGACGGGCCGGTCCCTTCATCCGGGAAATCGAGCGAATGCGGAAGGTGCGCAAGGCTGTCCTGAGGGCGCGGGCCGTCCAAATCGGGGCCGTGGCCGCCCTCCTGGCCAGTGCCGGATGCGGCACGCCGGTCGTCACCGAGGCGGGCCTGATCTCCCGCTACGACCGCCTGTCGGCGAGCGACACCACCGCCTCGAAGTCGCGGCTCTTCGTCGATCGGGCCGCGCTCGCCGGCGTGCGCACCGTGCGCATCATCCCCACCGCCTTCCCGGAATCGGTGTCGGGCCCCGCGCTCACGCCGGTCGAGCGGCGTGTCATCGCCAACGCGGCGGACCGGGCGCTCTGCTACGAACTCTCCCTGCGCTACGACGTGGTCTCGTCCGGGCCGGCGGATCTGACCGTGCGCTCCTCGATCACCCGCGTCGGCCTCAGCAACGTGCCGGCGCAAGGCGTCACCATCGGCGCCTCCGCGGCGATCACGATCGCCGCCCAGGTGGGCGTCGGCTTCGCCGACACGGTCGGCAAGGTGCCGGTCCCGCGCCTGCCGATCGGGCTCGGCGACCTGACCGTCGAGGCCGAGGCGCTGGATGCGCGCCGCCAGCAGCGCGCCGCCATCGTCTGGGCGGGCGCGGCCAACTCCTTCACCAACCAGGCCCGGTTCTCCCTCGGGTCCGACGCCTACGACCTCGCGGGCGATTTCGGCCAGGATTTCGGCTACCTGCTCGCCACCGGCGAGGATCCGTTCCAGGCCGAGCTGACCCTCCCAACCTACGACCGCGTCCGCGTCACGGTGCTCGGCGAGATGCCCCGCGATCCGGATTGCCAGGCCTTCGGCCGCGCGCCCGGAGTCGACGGCATCATCGGCGATTCCCTCGGCCTGCCGCCGGACTGGTCCGACCGGGGGCCGACCGCCGGGCGGCCGTGAGGGCGGGGCCGCTCCTCAGCCGGGCAGGGCCGGCTTGGCCGTCATGAGCCAAAAAATCGCCAGCATGGCCGCGAAGGCCGGCCAGCCGCAGGCGAACCAGATCCGGAAGAGCCGGTCGTAGGCGGGCGGCAGCGGCTGCCCGGCGGCGGCGGCGTCCCGCGCGAGGTCGCGCAGGCGGAGCTGGATCCGCACCACCGGCAGCCAGAACAGGCCGACGCCGACGTAGAGCCCGATCGAGAGCAGGACCCAGCCCTCGGTGAGCGGCCAGCCGACCAGCCGGGCGAGGCCGTAGCCGGTCAGCGGCTGCAGCACGGCGGCGGTGGCCGTGAACACCGCGTCGGCGATCACCACCGTGCCGGCGACGTGTGCGACGAGGACCGGGTCGCGGGTGCGGTGGGCGGCCAGCATGAAGAAGGCGATGCCCGTCCCGGTGCCGAACAGCACCGTCGCGCCGATCACGTGCAGCCAGCGCAGCAGGTCGATCCACGGCATGGCGTCAGCGCTCGGCGGCGAGCGCGAGGGCGACCAGCGCCAGGAGGGCGGCGGGCAGCGTCTTGACGAACGGGCCGAGGGGGTCGGCCCACAGGTCGGGGGCCAGCACCGTCCCGGCCGCCAGGTAGGCGAGCGTGCCGCCGACCATCGCCAGGGCGGCGAGCGGCATCGTGCGCCGCACGAGCATCGCCGCCCCGAGGGAGAGGTCGAGCGCGACCCCGGCCGCGACCGCGGCACCGGCGGCTCCCGCCCCGACGCCGCGCTGCGTGAGCACGGCCGCCGCCGCGTCGAACCGGGCGAGACCGACGAGGCCGGAGACGAGCCAGAACAGCGCCAAGCCGCCGACGACGACCGGCTTCAGGAGCCAGAGCCGGCCGAACCAGCGCTCCTGCACCGTGGAGGGCAGGCGCCGGAGGCTCATCCGGAGCCCGGACGGCACCGGCCCGCCGGCGCGCCGCCAGGGACCGGGATCGCCCGTGACGCCCTCCGTGACCTGCACGAGCGCGGTGCGGCGCAACGGCGACCGCCAGCCCAGCCGGCCGAGCCCGTCGCTCAGCCCGACCACCAGCCGGACGAGGGGCCGCGGCACGGTGACGGCCTTGACCGGCGGGTGACCGAGCCAGCCGCGGAACGCCGCGACCACGTCGCTCAGGGAATGCGCCTCCTCCTCCACGAGATCGTAGCGCGCCCGGGCCGGCACCCGGTCCTCGACGGCGAGGCGCACGGCCTCGGCGACGTCGTCCACGTGGACCGTCTGGATCGACCCCGCGCCGCCGACGAGCGGTGTGACGAGCGGGACGGAGGCGAGGGCCCGCAGCAGGGCGGTCCCGCCATAGGCGGTGGGGGCGAGGACGAGGCCCGGGCGCAGGATGGTCCAGTCGAGGTCGAGCCCGGCGAGATCCGCGTCCGCCGCGGACTTGGTGCGCATGAAGGCGGTTCGCGCGTCGCACGAGGCGCCGACCGCAGAGACCTGCACGACCTTGCGAATCTCCGCCTCGATGCAGGCCCGAAACAGGGCCCGCATGGCGGTCTCCTGCACGGCGCGCACGTCGTCGCGCGGGCCGTCCTGCAGGATCCCGGCGCAGTTCACGACTGCCTCGCAGCCGGCGATGACCGGATGCCACGCGGCGGCCTCGGTGAGCGTGGCGATGTCCCGCGCGATCCAGGTCGCCTCGGGGACGCGGCGCCGCGCCGCGCCGACGTCGCGCCCCAGCGCCAGTACGGCGTGGCCCGCCTCGATCAGGCGCGCGAGCACGGCGGAGCCGACGAGGCCGTAGCCACCGAGGACGAGGATTCGCATGCGGGCGACGGCCTGGCGCTGCGCCGACGCCGGCCCGGCGCAAGAGAGATCGATGAAAGGATTTGAGAAACAAGGACTTGGCGCCGCATCCGAACGCAACGCCTTCGGATGCAGCAGCCTTGGGCGCCGGGCGGCGCCCGACCGCCTCAGGCGCAGGACCGGCCCGAGCCCGATCCCGGGGCGCGATCCCCGATGGGGACCGGACGGCGGCCGGCGTGAGCGCGGGCCGCCGTCCGGGCGTCGCTCAGAAGTACGACTTCAGCGTGCCGCGCCGGCGCACGTCCAGCGTGGCGCAGTGGAACGAGCCGCCGAACGGGCCGTAGGACAGGAACGGCGTCGGGATCGGATCGAAACCCCAGTCCTTGAGCGCCTTGATCAACGTCGGCTGGCTCGAATCGACCACGATCTTCTTCTCATCGATGGCGAGCACGTTGATCGAGGTCCAAGGCGAGCACATCGAGATCTTGCTCATGAAGCCCTCGACGGGGTCGGGGCGGGGCGCGATCAGCACGTCCCATTTCTTGAGCACCGCCGGCAGCTTCTCGACGTCGATGTAGTCGGGGTTGACCAGCACCTTGCCGGGGGCGAGCGGCATGAACGAGGAATCGATGTGCATCGGCTGCGGGCAGCGGCTCTCGATCTCGTGGATGCGGAAGCCTGAGCCGAGGTGGCGGCGCAGCCACTCGATGCCCATCAGGTTCGTCACGTTGGAGCGGGTCACGAACAGGTCGCGGCCGCAGCGCACGAAGTCGGCCGCGTCGAAGACCGGCTCGAACTCGTTGACCGTGAACTGCATCGGTTCGCCGGCCTTCAGGTTCGGCACCCGGTAGTCGTAATTGTAGAGGTCGTCGGTGAGCTGGGGCCGCGGCGCCGAGGTCCAGCGGGCGCCATTGCGAAAATACTCCTTGAACAGCGCGCGGTAGGCGTCGCCCTCGAAGTAGCGCGAGCGCCAGCACATCGGGCTCTCGATGATCTCGTCGCCGATCACGAGGTAAGGATCGCGCGGGCAGGCGACGCAGAAGCCGCGGGAGGACCAGCGCGGCGCCCGGAATTTCTTCGAGAAGTCGATCGAGTCGGGCCGGCGGATCTTCACGCCCTCGCCGGCCAGGATCCTGATGAAGCCGTCCAGCTCCTGCTGGGCGAGCTTCTTCATGAACTTGGGGTACCGCCAGCCCGAGGCGAAGCGGTAGAACGGCTGGGCGGCCCGCGGCAGGTTGAAGATCACCGTGAGGTGGTGGGTCGGGATGGTCGCGCCGTCGAGGCTGCCGACGATCACCTCTTCGAGCGGATCCCACTCGTTCCAGGCCATCACGGGCGACTGGGGCTGAGGCGGGCGGGCGGGGCCTGCGCTCAGAAACTCGCGGCCGGCGGCCTCGTCGAGCACCTCGTGCCCGCTGTCGATGGTCGTCTCCCGGTCCATACCTGTCATCCCCCTTGCGGCCGTTGCAAATCGGTCGCTGTCGGGCGCGCCCGCGTCCCGGCGGTTTTCGCCAGCAGGCGGGAAAAATCGCGCATTGCCAAAAACTTGCGGCGACCTGTGTCGATCTTGGTCGAGCCGCCCGCACGGCTGGTTTACCCAGCACTGTGTCCGGGCGGTGATAGACAAGGCGTGGCGGAGCTGCAACGTCCGGCCCAGGGGCGCCGATGCTTTGCACCGCACCCGTTGCACGAATAGCGCGCCTATTCGGGTGGCGGTGCAGGCTGTCGCGACAGAAAGAGGACCATGAAGCATCTCACCACACTGGCCCTGGTCGTGGGTCTGTGCACCGTGGTCGGCCTGTTCGTGTCGTCGGGACCGGAAGCGGTGGCCGCCGCCGCCTGGGCCGCCGGCTGGGGCGTGGCGCTCGTCATCCTGGCCCGGTTCGTCGCGGTGGCCTGGGCGGGCCTCGGCTGGTGGGTGGTCTTCCCCGCCGCGGCCCGGCCGTCCCTGCGGGCCTGCATCGACGTGCGCTTCGTGCGCGAGGGCGTGAACACGCTCCTGCCGGTGGCGCAGGTCGGCGGCGACCTGATCGGCGCCCGCCTGCTGGCGCAGCGCGGCGTCTCGGGCGGGCTCTCGGGCGCCGGCATGCTCGTCGACCTGATGGTGCAGGCCGGCACGCAGTTCCTGTTCACGGTGCTCGGGCTCGGCATCCTGGTGTGGCTCGAGGGCGACGGGCCGATCGTGCACACCGTCGCGGCCGGGCTCGCGGTCGCCGCACCCGCGCTCGGCGCCTTCTACCTCGTGCAGCGGCGCTCCGGGCACCGCCTCGTGCAGACCGTGCTGCAGCGCTTCGCGGGCGGGCGCGAGTGGCAGGCGCTCGGCGCCGTCGAGGTGCTCTACGAGTGCCTGCGCGGCCTCTACGGCCGCCCGCGGCGCATCCTGGCGGCCGGCTGCCTGCACATGATCGGCTGGATCATCGGCGCCCTGGAGGTCTGGGTCGTCCTGCGCTTCATGGGCTACGACATCGGCTTTCCGGAAGCCGTGGTGATCGAGAGCCTCGCCCAGGCGGTGCGCGGCGCGGCCTTCGCGGTGCCCGGCGCGCTCGGCGCCCAGGAGGGGGGCCTGATCGCGCTCTGCGCGGTGTTCGGCGTGCCCGCCGAGGCGGCGCTCGCCCTCTCCCTCGTCAAGCGCCTCGCCGACCTCGCGGTCGGATTGCCGAGCCTGCTGCTCTGGCACGCCCTCGAAGCGGCGCCGGCCGCCGGGTCCGCGCCGGAGCCGAGCTCCGGCTTCGGCTCGTCGCTGCGCTCCGTTCTCGATCCCGCGCGCCTCGATCCGGCCCCGGCTTACGGCTATGCGGGCGCGGCCGGCCGGCCGGCCGGCGACGCAACCAGGGGAGATTGAGCCAGTGCCGAATCGACGCGAGATCCTGCGCGCGAGCCTCGCCGCGGCCGGCCTTGCGGCCATCGGCCCGGTCCTCAGCCCGGCCTTGGCGGCCGAGGACGCGGCCGTGGCCTCGGTCACGCGCATGACCGAGGCGTTCCAGGAGGCGCTCAAGCGCCCCGACGTGACCGGCCGGGCGGCGGTGCTGTCCGGGCCGATGGCGCAATCCTTCGACCTGCCGGCGATGCTGCGCCTCGCGGTGGGCACGCGCTGGAAGGACATCCCGGCGGCCAAGCAGACGGCCCTGGTCGAGGCGTTCGGTCCCTACCTCACCGCCACCTACGCCACCCGCCTCAGCGCCGCGACGGGCGCGCGCTTCACCGTCCAGCCCAAGAGCGAGCCGCGCGGCAGCGGGCGGCTCGTGCGCAGCACCGTCACGGAGGCGAGCGGGGAGGAATCACCCGTCGACTACGTGACCAACGCCGAGGGGCGGATCACCGACGTCTACCTTCAGGGCACGGTGAGCGAGGCGGGCACGCTGCGCACGAATTTCGGCGAGCAGCTCAAGTCCGGCGGGCCCGACGCCCTCCTCGAGTTCCTGCGCAAGACCACCGCCACGATGCTGGCGGCGCCGCCCCCGCCGGCCCCCGCCACACCAGCCTCGACGACCTCCGCGCCCGCCACGCCCGACAAGCCCGCGGCCGACGCCAAGCCCTGACGGGGTTCTCGCGCCTCCCGCCACCTCTCTCCCGCCGCCCCCGGCGGCCGGCACGCCCTCGGACCAACCCATGGAATCCTTCTGGATCTCGACCCTTTTTCTCAGCCTCGCGGTCGCGGGTTGCCTCTACGCGCTCGCCGCCGCGTGGCTCGCCGGCCGCCTCGCGCGTCGCCCGGGGCCCGTGCTGGAGCCGAGCGCGCCCCGGCCGTCCGTGACCCTGATGAAGCCGCTCTGCGGGGCGGAGCCGAACCTGTACGAGAACCTGACCACCTTCTGCCGGCAGGACTACGCCGGCCCGGTCCAGGTCATCTTCGGCGTCCAGACCGCCGCCGACCCGGCGATCGGCGTGGTCGAGCGCCTGCGGGCGGAGCATCCGCGGCTGCGCATCGACCTCGTGGTGGATGCCCGCCAGCACGGCGCGAACCGCAAGGTCTCGAACCTCATCAACATGGCGGGCCTGATCGCCCACGAGATCGTGGTGCTGGCCGACAGCGACATGGTGGTCGCCCCCGACTACCTGGAGCGGCTGGTGGCGGAACTGGCGCAGCCCGGCGTCGCGGCCGTCACCTGCCTCTACCACGGGGTGCCCGCCCACAAGACCGCCTGGGCGCAGCTCTCGGGCCTCGCCATCGACACGCAGTTCCTGCCCAACGTGCTGGTCGGCACGGCGCTCGGGCTGGCCGAACCCTGCTTCGGCTCCACCATCGCGTTCCGCACCGCGGCGCTCCAGGCCATCGGCGGCTTCGAGGCGGTGCGGGACGACCTCGCGGACGATTACGCGCTCGGCGCGGCGCTCACCCGGGCGGGGCAGGGCGGGCGCATCGCCATCCCGAACTTCACCATCGGGCATACCTGCGTCGACACCTCGCTCGGCGACTTGTGGCGGCACGAGACGCGCTGGAACCGCACCATCCGCAACCTCGACCCGGCGGGCTATGCCGGCACCCTCGTCACCCACGCCTTCCCGCTGGCGCTGATCGGCGCGCTGGTGCCCGATTCGAGCCCGCAGGGGATGATGGTGGCCGCCCTGGCGCTCACCTGCCGGATCATCCTGTGCTGGCGCGTCGAGCGGGCCTTCGGCCTGAGCCCGCACGCCTACTGGCTGTTGCCGATTCGCGACATGCTGTCCTTCGCAGGCTTCGTCTGGTGCTTCGTCTCCGGTGCCGTGACTTGGAAAGGTCATGATTATCGCGTCGTAGCTGACGGCACGCTCATTCCGGAGCCGGGCCTCGCGCGGGAATCCGGCGCTCCCACGGCCTGACCTCGCCGCGCCTCCGCGGCCCCACCTTCGAGAGACCAACCCGATGCGGACCCTCTTCCTCCAGGCTCCCACCTTCGACGGCTTCGACGGCGGCGCGGGCTCGCGCTACCAGGCCAAGCGCGAGATCAAGTCGTTCTGGTATCCGACCTGGCTCGCCCAGCCGGCCGCCCTGGTCGAGAACTCCAAGCTCATCGACGCGCCGCCCCACAACCTGAAGCTCGCCGACGTCGCCGCCCAGGCCAAGGACTTCGACCTCGTGGTGCTGCACACCTCGGTGCCGTCCTTCCGGCAGGACGTGGCGACCGTGGAGGCGCTGAAGGCCGCCAACCCCAACCTCAAGGCCGGCCTGATCGGCGCCAAGGTGGCGGTGGACGCGCAGGGCTCGCTGGACAAGGCTCCGGCCATCGACTTCGTGGCCCGCAACGAGTTCGACTTCACCTGCAAGGAGGTCGCGGACGGCCGCGACCTCTCCCAGATCAAGGGCCTGTCCTACCGCAACGCGTCGGGCGTCATCGTGCACAACGAGGACCGGCCGGTGATGATGGACATGGACCAGCTGCCCTTCGTCACGAGCGTCTACAAGCGCGACCTCGAGATGGAGAAGTACTTCATCGGCTACCTGAAGCACCCCTACATCTCGTTCTATTCCGGCCGGGGCTGCAAGTCGCGCTGCACCTTCTGCCTCTGGCCGCAGACGGTGGGCGGGCACACCTACCGCACGCGCTCGGTCGGCCACGTGATCGAGGAGATCAAGTACTGCCTGAAGGCGTTTCCGCAGACGAAGGAGTTCTTCTTCGACGACGACACCTTCACGGACAACCTGCCCCGCGCGGAAGAAATCGCCCGTGAACTCGGCAAGCTCGGCGTGACGTGGTCGTGCAACGCCAAGGCCAACGTGCCGCGCGAAACCCTGAAGGTGCTGCGCGACAACGGCCTGCGGCTGCTGCTGGTCGGCTACGAGTCCGGCAACCAGCAGATCCTGCACAACATCAAGAAGGGCATGCGGGTCGAGGTGGCGGAAAAGTTCACCAAGGACTGCCACGAGCTCGGCATCGCCATCCACGGCACCTTCATCCTCGGCCTGCCGGGCGAGTCGAAGGAGACGATCCAGGAGACGATCAAGTTCGCTACCCGGATCAACCCGCACACCATCCAGGTCTCGCTCGCGGCGCCCTATCCGGGCACCTTCCTGTACAAGCAGGCGGTGGAGAACGGCTGGCTCGACGCCGCCAACGCCGAGCTGGTCGACGAGAACGGCGTGCAGATCGCGCCGCTGCACTACCCGCACCTGTCGCACACCGAGATCTTCAACTCGGTGGAGGAGTTCTACAAGAAGTTCTACTTCCGCGCCCCGAAGATCGCCTCGATCGTCGGCGAGATGGTGCGCTCGCCCGACATGATGAAGCGGCGCCTGCGCGAGGGCGTGGAGTTCTGGCACTTCCTGCGCGACCGCCAGGCCGGCGCCAAGGCGGCGTAAGCGCGGCCCCGTCAGCGTGTCGTCACGGCGGCCGGGCGCGAGCCCGGCCGTTCGCGTCCGGCCCTCTCGACAGGGGCGCCCGGCCCCGTGCTAGGGTCCGGGCGGCGGGTCCGAGTGCCGCGCGATGCCCGACCGGGCACGGCCAGCGGCGAAGGGTCTGCCTCCCGGCTTCGCTCGATAGCCCAACAAGCCCTCCGGCGCCGGCCTTCGGGCAGCCGGGATCGGACCCTGCGGGTTTCGGGCCCCCGTCCGATCCCCTGTGGCGCCGGAGGGTGATCCAGCCGGACGGAGCGAGGATGTCGTCGATCGGCCTCGGCCTCACGAGCGTGGTGCTCTGCGCCCTGGTGCTGGCCGTCCTGTGGCGGCGCTCCGGCGGGACGAGCCGGACCATCCACGAGTGGGAGCAGGGGCTCCTCTACATCGACGGCCGCTTCGCCCGGGTTCTCGGCCCGGGCCGCTACCGCACCCTGGGCCGGCGCGACCGCCTCGTGGTGGTGCTGCCGCGCTCCGTGGCCTTCGAGCACCTCTTCGCCCTCGAAGTCACGAGTTCCGACCGGCTGCTCTACCGGGTCTCGGCGACGATCGCCTTCGAGATCATCGATCCGCGCGCCGCCCACGAGGGCAACCACCGCGAGGCAATCAAGCTCGCCGTCACCGACGCGCTGGTGCACGCCGCCGCCGCCCGCAGCGTCGAGGCGATGCTGGCCGACCGGCCGGGGCTCGGCGCGGGGCTCGTGAGCACGCTCGCGCAGCCGGTCGCGGGCTGCCGGATCGTCTCGATCACCCTCACGGCGCTCACCCTGCCGCCGGAGCTGCGCCGCCTCTACGCCGAGGTCGAGCGCGCCCGCCTCGAATCCCAGGCGGCCCTGGAGCGCGCCCGCGGCGAGCAGGCGGCCCTGCGCTCCCTCGCCAACGCGGCCCGGATGCTCAAGGGCAATCCCGAGCTGATGAACCTGCGCCTGCTCCAGGCGCTCTCCCCGTCGGGCGGCAAGGGCGGGGCGACGCTGGTGCTCGGCCGCGACGCCCTGGCGGCCGCGCGGCCGGAGGACGCCGCCGCGACGGAGCAGGAATGCTGACCATGCCGGCCTCGGGCAAGCGCCTCGTCGTCACGTCGGACGATTTCGGCCTCTCAGCCCAGGTCAACGCGGCGGTGGAGCGGGCGCACCGCGACGGCATCCTCACGGCGGCGAGCCTGATGGTGTCGGCCCCCGCCGCCGCCGACGCGGTGGCGCGGGCCCGCGCCCTGCCGTCCCTGCGGGTCGGGCTGCATCTCGTGATGGTCGAGGCGTGGCCGACCCTGCCGGCGGCGGAGCTGCCGGACCTCACCGACGGGGCCGGGCTGATGCGGGCCGACATGGGCGGTCTCGGCCTCGACCTCGCCCTGAAGCCCCGTGCCCGCCGCCAGCTCGCGGCCGAGATCCGGGCGCAGTTCGAGGCCTACCGGGCGACCGGGCTGCCCCTCGATCACGTCAACGCGCACAAGCACTTCCACGTCCACCCGATCATCGCCGGGATGGTGCTGGCGATCGGGCGCGACTACGGCATGCGGTCCCTGCGCGTGCCGCGCGAGGACCGGGCCGTGCTGCGGCGGGCGGAGCCGGCGGCGGCGCCCGGCCTCGCCCTCGACACCGCGCCCTGGGCGGCGCTGCTGCGGTGGCGGGCGCGCCGGGCCGGGCTCCTGACGCCCGACGGCGTGCTCGGCCTCGCGTGGTCCGGGCACATGAACCCGGCCCGGGTCCAGGCCCTGCTGCGGCACCTGCCGGACGGGCTGACCGAACTCTACGCCCACCCGGCGACCGGGGGCGGGTTCCCGGGCGAGGCGCAAGGCTACGCCTACGCCGAGGAGCTCGCGGCCCTGGTGGCTCCCGAGAGCCGGGCGGCGCTGCGGGAAACGGGCGCGGCGCTCGGCGGGTTCTCGGATTTCCTGACCTGATCCCGGGGCGCCCGGCCTCCCGCCGGGAGGAGGAGCCCGCGCGTCAGGGACCGCGGCGCTACACGAAGCGCCGCGCCACCGCCTCTTCCGGCTCGCGCCGCGGCGCCGGCGCCTTGGCGGGCACCGCCCCCTTGGCCTTCGGCGGCGGGCCGAGGAAGGCCGGAACGATGAAGAAGGCCGCCACCAGGGTGAAGAACAGCGACAGGGCGAGGAGCTTGCCCATGCTGGCGGTGCCCGGGTGGCTCGACAGGACGAGCGAGCCGAAGGCGGTCCCGGTGGTGAGCGCGGAGAAGAAGATCGCCCGCGTCAGGCTGGAGGCCAGCATGTCGGCGACGCCGGCCCGCCACGCGATCACGTAGTAGATGTGGAAGGCCACGCCCACCGCCAGCATCAACGGCATCGCGATGATGTTGGCGAAGTTCAGCGGCATGCCGATGAGGTAGAGCGCCTCCAGGGTCCACAGGGTGGCGAGCACCAGCGGTCCGAGCGCCATCGCGACGTCCCAGGGCCGGCGCAGCGCCACAGACAGGATCACGAAGATCGAGCCGAGGGCGAGCAGGGCCGCCTCCACGAAGGCCCCCAGGATGGTGCGGCTCGACCGCGTGGTGGCGATCGGCGCGCCGGTGGCGTGGGGCGCCACGCTGAGCACCTGCTTGGCGAAGCGGCGCAGCACGCCGTTGTCGTTCGAATCCCCCTTCGGCTGCACTTCGAGCCGGGCACGCCCATCCTTGGAGACCCACTCGGAGCGCAGCTGCGCGGGCATGTTCTCGAGCGTGATCTTTTCCGGCGTGAGCAGGCTGCGCAGCTGCGTGAGCAGTCGCTTGAGGTTCGGAATCACGGCGGCCGCGGCGGCCTCGCGCACCGGCGGCTCGGCCGCCGCGAGGCGGTCGAGGGTGTCCGTGAAGGCGGTGATCTCCTTCTGGGGCTCGGGTCCGCCGGCGCCGGCGATGCCGCGCAGCGCCGTCGCGGCCGCCTTGATCGCCGCCACCACGTCACGGTCGGCCGGGGGCGGCGCGACCCGCGGCGGGTTCAGGATCGAGCCGAGCACGCTGGCCGCATCCTCGATCGTCGCCAGCTTCTGGTCCTGGTCGGACGGCACGAAGGTGTTGATGTCGATGACCCGGGCGACGGCGGGCAGGTCGCGCAGCTTCTCGGCCATCGGCGCCACGGCGTCGCGGTTGGGCACCAGCACGTCGATGGTGTTGGGGCTCGTCTTCGGGTCCTTGGCGAGGTCGAGATAGGTCGCGACCGATTCCACCTTCGGGCTGCGCAGGTGCATCGGGTTCGAGTCGAAGGGCAGGTAGTAGAGGAGCGGCAGGCCCGCGACCGTGACGATGCCGGTGAGCACCAGCACGAGCTTGCGGTTGTGGATGATCCAGTGATCGACCTTGGCCAGCGAGGCGGTGCCGACCTCCTCCTTCTCCCCCGGGGGCTTCATCACGGCGATGAGCGCGGGCAGGAGCGTGAGCGAGAACAGGTAGGCCACGATCATGCCGACGCCGGCGATCAGCCCGAGTTCGGACACGCCGCGGAAGTCGGTGGGCAGGAACGAGAAGAAGCCCGCCAGCAGCGACACCGCCGCGAGCGTCAGCGACCAGCCCACCCCGTGGGCGGCCGAGCGGATCGCCTTGCCGAGGTCGGGCTGCGTGAAGCGGTCGGCCCGGTAGCGCACCGCGAACTGGATGCCGAAATCGATGCCGAGCCCCACGAACAGGGCCGCGAAGGCGACCGAAATGGGGTTCAGCTCCCGCACCATCAGGAGGCCGAGCGCCGCCGTGACGATGAGCCCCGCGAAGGTCGTGATCATCACCGCGACGACGAGGCTCGCCGAGCGCAGCGCCAGCCACAGAAACAGCACGATCGCGCCGACCGTGACCGAGTTGTTGAGGAGCGCGTCGTCCGAGAGGGTGGCGAACTCGTCGTCGGCCACCGCCACCTGCCCGGTGAGGCGCACCCGCACCCCGCTCTCCGGCGTCAGCTTCAGGTCGCGGGCGGTCTCGCGAATCAGCGCGGTCGCCTTGGCGCCCGGCTGCAATTCGTCGAAGTCGAGCGCCGGCTGGGTGATGACGAAGCGGCGCAGGTCGCTCGTCTCGGCCTTGCCCCCCTGGAGCAGGAGCTGCCAGGAGAGCTGCGCCGGCTCGCCCTTCAGCACCTTGTCGAAGGTGTCGTTGAACTGGCCGATCGGTCCCGTCAGGTCCTCGATCTTGGCCTGCCCCCCCTTCACGCCCTGGGCGCCCATGCTGAGCACTTGCATGACGCCGCGCAGCGACGGGTCCCCGGCGAGCGGCCCGAGCAGTCCCTGCTGCTGGATCAGGCGCTCGGTGGTCTGCTCCAGCTCCTTCTGCGGCATCAGAAGGAGGCCGTTCTTGTCGAAGAACGGACCGCCGTCCGGCCGGTAGACGACCGGGACGACCTCCTTGTGCTTGGAGAGCGCCTCGGCGAGCCGGCTGGCGGCCTCCTCGGCCTGCTCGGGCGTGCGCGCGTCGATCACCGCCACCAGCAGGTTGCTGCGCTGGGGGAAGGCCTTCTCGAACTGGATCTCGTCCTGGCGCCAGCCGACGTCCGGCGAGATCAGCCGCTCCACATCGGTGTTGATGCGGAAGAGGTGCGCTGCCGTCAGCGCGCTGGCGAGGGTGAGCGCCAGCGCCGTCACGAGGACGAGCCAGCGCTGGCGGACGGAAAGCGCGACGAGCCGTTCGATCACGATGCGAAGCCTGCCTTTGCTCAGCCTACCTGAGCGGGAGGGCGCGGGCGGGGCCCTGCCTTCCTGCCGGGAGCTCGTTGATTCCGCATCATCGTCGCCCGCAGGACCGGTCTGCGGAATGATGCCGGGAGCGGGCGCCCGAGAGCGCGGCCCGAGGGCCTGCCCGCGCGTCGGTCCGGAACACTGGCGCGCTAAGTAGTGGTCCGAAGAGGGGATTGCAACGCGTTGACTCAGAACGATTCCGGCCGATGCCGGGCGCACGCGCGGGTGCCGGAGTGCGCGCAGCGCGCCAAGCGTCGCTTTACTCGCGCGCGAACGCCGCCGTAAGACGGTCGGATGACGCCCCTTCGGCCGGCCGATCCGGACCGAGCGGGGCGAAAACGGCCGGTTCGCGCGGCTCGGGCCGCGCCGCACGAGGACCAACGCGCAGGGATCGACGGTGGTGGAGGACCCCGAACAGAGTGCCGTCCGGCTCGTGCTGGCCCAGCCGCGGGGTTTTTGCGCCGGGGTGGTCCGGGCGGTCGAGACCGTCGAGCGGGCGCTCGCGCAGCAGCAGCAGGCGGCGCGCGCGGACGGGATGCCGGTCTACGTGCGCCACGAGATCGTGCATAACGGGCGCGTCGTGGCCGACCTCAAGGCCAGGGGCGCGCACTTCGTCGAGACCCTCGCGGCGATTCCCGACGGGGCGCTGACCATCTTCTCGGCCCACGGCGTGCCGCGCGCGGTGACGGAGGAGGCCGCCGCGCGGGGGCTGGCGACCATCGACGCCACCTGTCCGCTCGTCGCCAAGGTGCACGCCCATGCCCGCGCCTACGTGGCGCAGGGGCGCACGCTGGTGCTGATCGGGCATGCCGGCCACGTCGAGGTGGAGGGCACGCTCGGCCAGGTCGACGGGCCGGTCCACCTCGTGGGCAGCCTCGCGGACGTGGCGCGCCTCGACCTGCCGGCCGACACGCCGCTCGCCTACGTCACCCAGACGACGCTCAGCGTCGACGACACCCGCGGCCTCATCGCGGCCTTGCGCGCCCGCTTCCCCGACACGGTCGGCCCGGAGACGCGCGACATCTGCTACGCCACGCAGAACCGGCAGGTCGCCGTGCGGGCGCTGGCGGAGATCGCCGACCTGATCCTCGTGGTGGGCGCGCGCAACTCCTCGAACTGCAACCGGCTGCGCGAGATCGCCGCCGAGGCGGGCCGCCCGAGCCACCTCGTCGAGGGCGAGGCGGATCTGGACCGCATCGCCCTCGGGACCGCGCGGACCATCGGGCTGACGGCCGGGGCCTCCACGCCCGAGGTGCAGGTGCGAGAGGTTATTGCTGCGCTGCAGCGTCGCACCCCGCTGGCCATCTCGGTGCTGGAGGGCGTAGAGGAGCGGGTGAGCTTCGCGCTACCGTCGAGTTTGAGCAACAGTTAGAGACGTTCGAACCTAGGTTGCTGGAATTTCGCCGCTTTTCGCGCTAATGAGCCGTCCGGAATCCTGCACGCGAGCAAAGGAGCCTTGATCTTGGGCATCCCTCTACGGTACGTCGCGAAGATCGGCGGCTACATCCTGAAGCAGCACCTCACCGGGCGGAAGCGCTATCCGCTGGTGATGATGATGGAGCCTCTGTTCCGCTGCAATCTGGCCTGCGCCGGCTGCGGCAAGATCGACTATCCGGACGAGATCCTCAACAAGCGTCTGCCGGTCGACGAAGCACTGGAATCGGTCCGCGAGTGCGGCGCGCCCGTCGTCGTCATCGCGGGCGGCGAGCCTCTGCTGCACAAGGACCTGCCGCAGATCGTCCAGGGCATCATCGCGCAGAAGAAATTCGCGATCGTCTGCACCAATGCCCTGCTGCTCGAGAAGAAGATCTCGCAGTATAAGCCGAGCCCGTATTTCACCTGGTCGATTCATCTTGATGGCGACAAGGAGATGCACGACAAGTCGGTGTGCCAGCGCGGCGTCTACGACAAGGCGGTGGCGGCGATCAAGAAGGCGAAGGATCTCGGCTTCCGGGTCACGATCAACTGCACCTTCTTCAACAACTCCGAGCCGGCGAAGATCGCCGACTTCTTCGACAGCGTGACCCGGATGGGCATCGACGGCATCACCGTCTCCCCCGGCTACGCCTACGAGCGCGCGCCCGATCAGCAGCACTTCCTCAACCGCAAGGCCACGAAGGACCTCTTCCGCGGCGTCTTCCGCCTCGGCAAGGAGAAGGGCCGCGAGAAGTGGACCTTCCAGCAGTCCGGGCTCTTCCTCGACTTCCTGGCCGGCAACCAGAGCTACCATTGCACGCCCTGGGGCAACCCGACCCGGACGGTCTTCGGCTGGCAGAAGCCGTGCTACCTGCTCGGCGAGGGCTACGCCAAGACCTTCAAGGAGCTGATGGAGACCACCGACTGGGACGCCTACGGCACCGGCAACTACGAGAAGTGCGCCGACTGCATGGTGCATTCCGGCTACGAGGCATCCTCGGTGGTGGATTCCGTGCGCAAGCCCTGGAAGCCTCTCGTCTACGCCCTCACGGGCATCAAGACCGAGGGTGAGATGGCGCCGGAGATCTCGCTGGAGAACCAGCGTCCGGCGGAGTTCGTCTTCTCACGCAACGTCGCGCAAAAACTCTCCGAGATCCGGAACGCCGAGACCGAAGCCAAGAAGCGCGCGACAGCGGCCTAAGGACGCGAAAGCCGCCGAGGAATCGCGGGCGAGGCGCACCAGCCCGCCCACCTTGGCGGAACGGCGCGCCAGCGCCGACAGGACGGCGAGGAGGTCGGGCTCGCCGTTCGGCTTCAGGGCCTTGGCGATCGCGGCGGGCAGCGCCCGGTCGGCGGGGTCGCACACCACCCGCACGGCGCAGAACGGCAGGCCGTGCCCGTCCGCGAAGGCGGCCGCCACGTGCGATTCCATGTCGACGGCCGCCGCCCCCGTGGCGGCGTGGAGCATCGCCTTGGCGTGGGGCGAGAGCACCGCCGCGTCCACGCCCGCGAGATCCGCCTGCACCACCCGGAACGCTCCGTCGGCGAGGCGGCGGGCCAGCGCCGCCGCCACGTCCGGATGCGCGATCCGCCGCACGCCCGCCGTCACCACGCCCGTCGCCACCACCACGTCGCCGGGCGCGAGCGCCGGGTCGAGCCCGCCCGCGATGCCGATGCTCATCACCGCCCGGCAGCCGGGCGGCGTGCGTGCGCGCAGCATCTCCCGCAGCCGCTCCGGGTTCCCGCCCGCGCCCACGGTGGCGACCCCCGGGCCGGCGGCGAGCCGCGCCTCGCGGGCGAGCCCCGTCACGGCCAGCACGGGATGCGGGGAGGGGCCGGCGGTGTCCTCGACGACGATCATGCTGGCGGCCTGTCTGGAGGGCAGGGGCGGACGCGAGGCGTGCCGCATGCAGTCCTCATACCAGGGCGTGTATGGCCGCTCTGTGGCGGCTTGGCCACCCTGAGCGGGCCTGAATCGTCCGGGCGCGCCGGCGGTCCGGGGCCGGACCCCGCCGGGCATCGGAGGCCGCGTCCAGGCTATCCCGCCCGCGCCGCCGGCATCACCGCGGTGGCATCGAAATCCGCGGCCGGGGCCTTGCGCGCCCGAAGGGCCGGCAGCACGCGCTCGCCGAACAGGTCGATGAAGGCGGGCTGGCTGCCGCCGACCTGATGCAGGTCGATGCTGTCGAAGCCGAGCGCCGCGCAGGCGGCGACCCGGTCGATGATCGCCGGAAGGTCGCCGGAGACCAGCACCTGCGCGTGCATGTCCTCGGGGCGCACGAACCGGGTGGCGGCCTCGAACTCCGCCGGGCCGCGCAGCTCCCAGGCGGCCGGGCTGCCGATCTGGTTGAAGCGCCATTGCGCATGCGCCTGGTGCAGGGCCTCGGCGGGGTCGCGGGCGTAGCTGAGGTCGAGCTTCAGGAAGATCGGCTTGTCGGCCCCGCCGGTCTCCCGGAAGGCCTCGATGATGCGGGCGAGCGCGTCCGGCCGGCTGCCCACCGTCAGGAGACCGTCCGCCCAGGTGCCCAGCCAGGCGGCGGTCTCGGGCGTGGTGGCCGCCCCCACGAGGCGGGTGGGCGTCTCGGGACGCGACCAGACCTTCGCCTCGACCGCCGAGACGCGGCCCCGGTGGGTCACGGTCTCGCCCGCGAGCAGCGCCCGCATGATCTCGGCCCCCTCGCGCAGGCGCGCGTTGCGCTCGGCCTTGTCGGGCCAGGGCAGGCCGGTGACGTGCTCGTTCATCGCCTGCCCGCTGCCGAGTGCCACCCAGGGCAGGCGGCCGGGATACATCTGGCCGAGCGTCGCCACGGCCTGGGCCAGCACCGCCGGGTGGTAGCGCCAGCCGCCCGGCACGGTGATGATCCCGAAGGTCAGGCGCTGCGTCGCCTGGAGCGCGGCGCCGAGCCACGCCCAAGCGAAGCCCGACTGCCCCTGCGCGGCCGACCAGGGCTGGAGATGGTCGGAGGAGAAGGCCGCGTCGAAGCCGGCCTGCTCGGCGCGCTGCACGAGGCCGAGCAGGTCGCGGGGCGCGAACTGCTCGTGCGAGACGTGGTAGCTGTAGAGCGTCATCGAGGGATCCCGCGCTGGCGCCCTCCCAATGCCCGACGCCCGCGCAACGCGCATGCGGCAGGATGTCCGGCTTCCCCGGGAGGCCCAGGATAGGTGGGCCCCGGGCCGCCGGACCTATCAGTTTCCGGACGTCGGATCAAAGATCCGGCGAGAAACCGAGACCCCGGATCCGGGGTCTCGTCCGGACCTCACATGCCCACCGCGACGCGCCGGCTGTTGCCGCGCCGCAGGTTGCGGTAGCGGGCCATCGCCCAGAGCGGGAAGAACTTCGCGTAGCCGTGGTAGCGCAGGTAGAACACGCGCGGGAACCCGGTCGCGGTGTAGCGGTCCTCCGCCCACAGCCCATCCGCTCCTTGCGTGCGGGCGAGGTAGTTGATGCCCCGCTCCACCGCCGGGTGGTCGGCCTCACCCGCCGCCATGAGGGCGATCAGCGCCCAGGCGGTCTGCGAGGCGGTGCTCGGCGCCCGCTCGTAGCCGCGGTAGTCGAGCGTGTAGCTCGCCGCGTCCTCGCCCCAGCCGCCGTCCGGGTTCTGGATGCCGGTGAGCCAGCCCACCGCCCGCCGCACCGGCTCGGAGGCCGGGTCGACCCCGGCCGCGTTGAGGGCGCAGAGCGCCGACCACGTGCCGTAGATGTAGTTCATGCCCCAGCGGCCGTACCAGCTGCCGTCCGGCTCCTGGTCGGCGAGCAGGTAGGCGAGGCCGCGGGCGAGGGCGGGGCTCGATTCCTGCGTCTCGCCGAGCTGCGCCAGCATGGAGACGCAGCGCGCCGTCACGTCGGCGGTCGGCGGGTCGAGCAGCGCGCCGTGATCGGAGAACGGGATGTAGTTGAGGTAGTGGTAGGTGTTGTCGGCGTCGAAGGCCGCCCAGCCGCCGTCCCGGCTCTGCAGCCCCTCCACCCACTCGCGCGCCCGGGCGATCGAGTGGTCGTAATCGGGCGTGCCCGTGCCGCGCCGGGCCTCGCTCCGCGCCTGGGAGCGGTCCATCGCCATCACCACCACGGCGGTGTCGTCGAGGTCCGGGTAGTGCGGGTTGGCGTACTGGAAGGCCCAGCCGCCCGGCCGCACGTCCGGCTTGGCGGCCGCCCAGTCGCCCTTGACGTCGAGCACCTGCAGGGGCTTGAGCCAGTCGAGGGCGCGCTTGGCGTGGCGCTCGGCCTCGGGGCCGCCGGCCTCCATCAGGGCGTGGGCGGCGAGCGCCGTGTCCCAGACCGGGGACAGGCAGGGCTGCACGTAGGCCTCGTGCTCCTTGACGGTGACGAGCTTCTCCACCGCCGAGCGGGCCGTGGCGACGAGGGGATGATCCTCGGGATAGCCCAGCGCCTCGAACATCAGGACCGAGTTGGTCATCGCCGGGAAGATGGCGCCCAGCCCGTCCTCGCCGTTCAGGCGCTCGCTCACGAAGGCCACCGCCTTGTCGATGGCGCGGGCGCGCGAGCCGGCCGGGAAGGCGCCCTCGACCTTCTGGAGCACCGCGTCGATGGCGGCGAAGACCGGGCGCCAGGGCGAGGCCTCCTGCGGGCCGGCGGGCCAGCGCTTCACCTGCTCGGGGGGCTCCACGAAGAGCTCCTGCATGCCGATCCCGCGCGGGTTCCGGGCGCGCGGCTTCTTGGCCTGCAGCACGAACAGCGGCACCATCACGGTGCGGGCCCAGTAGGACACCTTGTCGAGGTGGAAGGGGAACCACCGCGGCAGCAGCATGACCTCGACCGGCATCACCGGAACGGCGGTCCAGGGCACCTCGCCGTAGAGCGCCAGCAGGGTGCGGGTGAAGACGTTGGCGTGCGCCGCACCGCCCCGGGCCAGGATGGCGTCGCGGACCCGGCGCATGTGCGGGGCCTCGACCGAATCGCCGATCATCTTGAGGGCGAAGTACGCCTTGACGGAGGCGCTCATGTCGAAGGGCCCGTCGTGGACGAGGGACCAGCCGTCATGGGCGGCGCTCTGCGTGCGGCGCAGGTAGTTGGCGATCTTGGCTTCCAGCTCGGCCGGCGGGATCGAGGCGCGGAAGTGGTGGTAGAGGATGTACTCGGACGGGATGGTCGCGTCGGCCTCCAGCTCGAAGCACCAGTGGCCGTCGGGATGGGCGAGCTTCTGCAGCCCCCGGGAGGCGAGCGACACGCGCCGCTCGACATCCTCCAGGGTGATGCCCTGCGTGCTCATGCGGTGCAGCGTCTCGACCTTGCCCACTTTCGTCCCACCTTCTTTCGTCCGGACGGCCCGCTGTGCCGCCGCTGCGTCCCCTGATTCGCGGCGATGCAAAAATCGCCGCACTGCCCAAGCTGTTCCCTCCGCGCGGACGGTCCGTCAAGCGGCTCCGCGCAGGGCTGCGTTGTCCTCCACGACGACCGAGGCCGCCGTCGCGCCGGACCGGATCGCGCCCTCGATGGTCGAGGGCAGCCCCGTCGCGGTCCAATCTCCCGCAAGTGCGAGATTGACGAGGTGCGTGCGCGCACCCGGGCGCCGCGCGGCCTCCTGCGGCGTCGCCGCGAAGGTGGCACGCTTCTCCTTGACGATCTGCCAAGACGGCAGGGGGGCACCCTCCTGGCCGGTGAGTCGGGCGACCTCGCCCCAGATCGTCGCGGCGAGATCCTCGCGGGGCACGTCGAGCAGCCGGTCGGCGCCGCTGATCGTCACCGAGAGCCGGTCCGGATAGGCGAACAGCCACTCGGTCACGCCGCCGACCACCCCCAGCAGCAGGGGGGCGTCCGGAGGCGGGGCCACCGCGAAATGCGCGTTCACGATCGAGCGGTGCGCCTGCGGCACGGCGAGGCCCGGGATCAGGTCGGCGGCGACCCAGGCGGGCAGCGCCAAAATTACGGCGTCGTCCGGCCCGAGGGTTTCGGCGCCGTCGCTGAAGACCAGTTGCGCGACCGCGCCCCCCGCGGCGTCGAGCGCGCGCAGGCGGCGGCCGAAGCGGAGTTCCGCGCCGCGCTCCGCGAGGTGGCGCAGGGCCGGCTCCACGAAGGCGGCCGAGAGGCCCGCCACCGCCACCAGGGGCCGGCAGGCCCGGCCGCCCGCGCCGAGCGTCTCGCGCAGGATCGCGGCGGCGAGCCCCGCATCGCTCTCGCGCGGCTCGGTGTTGAGGGCGGCGAGCAGCACCGGATGCCAGAGCCGCTGCCACAGCAGGCCCTCGCAGGCCATGCTCTCGCCGATGGTGGCGGCGCGCCCGCCCGCCCGGAAGAGCCCGAGCGGCGCGAGGTAGTCGCGGGCGCGGCTGCCGGGCACGCGGCGGCGGGCGTCGAGCACCCACCAGGGCAGCCGGCCGGCATTGGGCCGCAGGGTCCAGCGCTCGCCCGTGGCGAGATCCGCGAACGGGAAGGCGGCCTCCGCCGGCCCGGTCAGCACGTCCGCCGGGGCGCCCACCGCCGCCAGGAAGTCGAGGGCGTCGCGGTTGCCCGAGAGCAGCAGGTGGTTGCCGTTGTCGATGGTGAGCCCGAGCGCGGGGTCGAAGTAGGAGCGGCAGCGACCGCCCGCCTGCTTGGCGGCCTCGTGCACGATCACGCGCCGGCCGGCCTCGACGAGGCGCACGGCCGCCGAGAGCCCCGCGAGGCCGGCTCCCACCACGTGGACGCGTCCCGCCATCACACGATCCCGTGCCGCAGAAGGACGCCGGCGAGCTTCAGCTTGCCCGGCTTCACCCGCGCGCGCGGAGCGGCCCAGCCGCGCGCCAGGAGCCCGTCGAGGATCAGCCGGTAGGCCGCCGCCATGATCCGGGGCGCCTTGGTGGCCCGGCGCGGCGCCCCCGCGATGATCCGCCAGGAGGCGCGGTAATGGGCGTCCGCCTCCGCCGCCAGCGCCGCGCAGACCTCGCCGAGGCGCGGATGGCGCAAGGCCGCCTCCGGCGTCGGCCGGTCGAGGCCGATCCCGGCCAGCCGCTCGCGCGGCAGGTAGAGGCGCCCGCGCGCCGCATCCTCGTCGATGTCGCGCAGGATGTTGGTGAGCTGCAGCGCCCGCCCGAGGTGATGGGCGAGCTCCCGGCCCGGCGCCTCGGCCATGCCGAAGATCCGCACCGACAGGCGCCCGACCGCGCTCGCGACCCGGTCGCAGTAGAGGTCGAGGGTCGCGGCGTCGGGCGCCACGATGTCGGCCTCGGCGTCCATCGCCATGCCGTCGATGACGGCCTGGAAGTCCTCGCGCCGGAGGCCGAACTGCCGCACCGGGCCGACGAGCGGCCGCGTGCGGGGCGGGGGGTTGCCGGCGTAGAGGGCGTCGATGTCGGCGCGCCAGCGGTCGAGTTCGGCCGCCCGCACCTCCCGGGCGCCGCCGTCGTCCGCGACGTCGTCGACCGCCCGGCAGAAGGCGTAGACCGCGTACATCGCGTCGCGCTGGGCTTGCGGCAGCAGCCGCATCGCCGCGTAGAAGGAGGAGCCCGCCGCCGGCAGGGCGGGCGTCTCAGGGGGGGGTGATTCGGGGGCAGGCGAGGGGGCGGCGAGCGCGGTCACGGCCGGGCTCCGCGGATGCTGGGGGCGAGGCGGCGCCGGAAGGGGCGTCGCGCGAGGCAGGCGCCGGCGGCGGCGAGCGCGGTCAGCGCGAAGGCGGCCTTGCCGTGGTGCACGGGCTCGCTCAGGGGATCGCGGGCGGTCAGGCCGCGGGCGAGCAGCACCGCGAGACGGTGGATCGCGGCGATCTCCATGGAGAGGCGGGTGTCCTCGATCAGGTCGGGCAGCGCCCGGCCCTCGTGCAGGAGGTCGAGGCAGCGATGCGCCAGCGTGCCGATCACCGCGCGCAGGCCGGGCGAGGCGCGCGGCGCCCCGAGCGCCGCGACCTCGACGCCGTGCGTGGCGAGCAGGTCGGCGGGCAGGTAGACCCGGTCGAGCTGGGCGTAGTCCTTCCCGCAATCCTGCAGGTGGTTGATGATCTGGAGGGCCGCGCAGATCGCGTCCGAGGCCGCCCAGGTCGCGGCCGGATCCTCGCCGTGCACGTCGAGGACGAAGCGCCCGACCGGCATCGCCGAGTAGCGGCAATAGTGCATCAGCTCGTCAAAATCCGCGTAGCGCGACTTCCGCGCATCCATCCGGAAGGCGTCGAGGAGTTCGAGGGCGTGGCGCGGCGGCAGGCCGCGCGCCGCCAGGGCCGCCTTGAGGGGGGCGGCCTCGGGATCAGGCGCGCCCGCGCCGGTCAGCGCCGCCGCGAGGCCGTCGAGGAGGGCGATCTTGCGCTCGGGCGACAGCCCGCCATTGTCGGCGACGTCGTCGCCCGCGCGCACGAAGGTGTAGAAGGCCAGGATCGGCCCGCGGTGGCGCGGATGGATCAGGTGCGACGCGACCGGAAAGTTCTCGTCGCGGTGCGACTTGCCGGAGCGCGCCTCGGTCGCGGTGGTCATGCTGGGCGTCCCTGACTGGCGTCGGTCATGATCGATGCGGACTTGCGGGCCGCGCAGGCGGGCGCGATAATATCGCAATGCCGACGATCGCCTACACGCCGTCCGCCGCCCGGGACTTGGCGCGGCTGCCCAAGGCCGTGCGGCTCTCGATCGTCGCGAAGCTGAGGCGCTATGCCGAGACGGGCGCCGGCGACACGAAGGGGCTGACCGGCCGTCCCGGGAGACGCCTGCGGGTCGGCGACTACAGGGTTCTGTTCATCGAGACGGCCGACCGCATCGAGGTTTTCGCGATCGGTCACCGTCGCGACGTGTACGAGTGAGTGAGAGACACCATGGATCCTCAGATCATCACGACCGAGGCCGGCGAGGAGCTGGTCGTCCTCAGCCGCCGCGCCTACGACGCGCTGCTCGCCCGCCTCGGCGACGAGGCCGCGGAGGACCGCTCCACCGCGCGGATGGCCGAGGCGTATCTCGCCGCGAAGGCCGACGGAGGCGAGACCGCGAGCGTTCCGGACTGGTTCGTCGCCCTTCTCGCCGAGCACGGATCGCCCGTCACTGCGGCCCGCAAGCACCACGGCTGCACGCAGGCCGAACTGGCGCGGCGGCTCGCCATCTCCCAGGGCCACCTGAGCGACATCGAACGGGGCCGCCGACACCTGACGGCCGCGCAGCGATACGAGATCGCCGCCCTCACGGGCATCGCGGCCGACTGGCTGGACTAGCGCCACCGTCACCGCACGGACCCCGCTTGGCGGAACCAGGCGACGGCGTCCCGCAGGCCCTCGCGGTAGGGCCGCGCGGCGTAGCCGAGTTCGGCCTGGGCCTTGGCGTCGGAGAAGAACATCCGGTAGCGCGACATCCGGATGCCGTCGAGGGTCGCGAGCGGCGCCTTGCCGGTGACGCGGGCGGCAAGCTCCGAGACGAAGGCCACGGGATAGACCGCCGCCCGGGGCAGGCGCAGGGTCGGCGCGCGGCGCCCGACGATCCCGGCGATGTCGGCGAGCATCTGCGACAGCAGCACGTTCTCGCCCCCCAGGATGTAGCGCTCGCCGATGCGCCCGCGCCGCAGCGCCAGCAGGTGGCCGGCCGCCACGTCGTCCACGTGGGCGAGGTTGAGGCCGGTATCGACGAAGGCCGGCATCTTCCCGTTGGCCGCCTCGACGATGATGCGCCCGGTCGGGGTCGGCTTCACGTCGCGGGGGCCGATCGGCGTCGAGGGATTGACGATCACGGCGGGCAGGCGCTCGCGCGCCACCATCTCCTCGACCACGCGCTCGGCCACGACCTTGCTGCGCTTGTAGGCGCCGATGGCGGTCTCGGGGGTGAGCGGGCGGGTCTCGTCGGCGGGCGTGCCGTCGTCGTGCGGCCGGATCGTCGCGACGCTCGACGTGTAGACGACCCGCTCCAGGCCCTCCTTGAGCGCCGCCTGCATCAGCACCCGGGTGCCGTCCCGGTTGGTGCGCACGATCTCCTCCGGGTCGGGCGCCCAGAGGCGGTAATCGGCGGCGGCGTGCACGAGGTAGCGCATGCCGCGCAGGGCCGCCGCGACGGCCGCGGGGTCGCGCATGTCGCCCTCGGCCACCTCGACGTCCGGCCATGTCAGGTTGGTGCGCGGGCTCGTCGCGCGCACGAGGATGCGCACCGGGAAGCCGGCGCCGCGGAAGACGTCGACCAGCGCCGGCCCGAGGAAGCCGCTCGCGCCGGTGATCAGCACCGGACCGACCTCCGGCCCGGCTTCAGACAGGGTGCGGTCCGACGCCTCGATCATGCTCACGGGGTTGTCCAGGATCACCGTCGCGGGAACGACGAACGAAAGATGCGCGGCGGGCGCGAAGGCCCGCCGCTTCTGCCATTCCGGAGCCTCAGCGGCAAGGCGGG
The DNA here is from genome assembly GCF_046557895.1 of Methylobacterium oryzisoli. Taxonomy (NCBI): domain Bacteria; kingdom Pseudomonadati; phylum Pseudomonadota; class Alphaproteobacteria; order Hyphomicrobiales; family Methylobacteriaceae; genus Methylobacterium; species Methylobacterium oryzisoli. The sequence goes on from NZ_JBKIBX010000029.1 coordinate 81,202, forward strand.
CTTAAGGCCCGCCCGCCGCTCAGGCGCGGCGCAGGTGAGTGCGCTTGACCTGCTGGGCCGGCAGGAGGTCGCGAACGGTCTTGACGATGGCGGACGCGTCCAGCCCCGCCTGCGCGTACATCCGCTCTGGCGTGTCGTGGTCCTGGTACACGTCCGGCAGCGTCAGCGTCCGCACCCGCACACGCCCCTCGTCCAGCACGCCCCGCGCCGACAGGCAGTGCAGCACCATCGCACCGAACCCCCCCGTCGAGCCTTC
>NZ_JBKIBX010000030.1:0-29270 GCF_046557895.1 Methylobacterium oryzisoli
AGGCGCTCCACAGCGGGATTGCCGAGGAGCGAATAGCTGGTCAGCGCGGTGCGGACCTCGTCGTCGCCTTCTCCCGCCGCCTCGGTGATCCTGACGTCCTGGTTGCCGACCAGATAGACGTCGTTGCCCGCGCCGCCGGCCAGGACGTGACCGGCGGTCGAGGAAGTGAGCGTGTCGGCGTAGGCGGTGCCGACCACGCGCTCGATGTTGGCGTAGGTGTCCCCCGCCGCGTCGCCGCCCGCACCGATGCCGGTGGTGAGATTGACGCTGACGGCTGCGGTGGAGGCCGAGTAGTCGACCGTGTCGGTGCCCCCGTTGCCGTCCAGGACGGCTGCTTCGGCGCCGCTGACGAAGGTGTCGCCGGAGGCCGATCCTCGGAACGCCTCGATGCTGTCGAAGGTGTCGCCGGCCGCCTCGCCGGCATGGACGCCGGTTCTGAAGTTCAACGTCACGCCCGCGAGGGCGTTCGCGTAGCTGGCGGTGTCGATGCCGGCGCCGCCGATGAGTTGATCCGCTCCGGTCAGGCCCATCAGGGTATCGTTGCCGATGCCGCCGACCAGCGTGTCGTCGCCCGCGCCGCCGTTCAGGAGATCGTTGCCGGCACCTCCGTTCAAACTGTCATTTCCTTCCATTCCAAAGATCGAATCGTCCCCGCCCGTGCCGATCAGATTGTCATTCGACGATGTTCCATATATGGTCGGCATAAATTCTCCCCATTTCTCATCACAATTGCGAGGTACGATCTCGATCTTTGCGTTCTGCAGCCTGTTATTTGTTTGATGAAGATTTGCGCAAGAATAAAGATTGATGAATGATACCCACAGTTTAATTTACCTTAGGTTATGTATACTTGGTTGTCGCTCTGGTTTGTCAAAAAAGCAAGGGCGCTTCTCGCATAGGGAATTTTCTTGCAGCGGCGTGGCAAAAATGTCCGATTCTAATCAACAATAATACAATGTCCATGCAGCGTATATCCAATCGTGGTGTTTCTTTTCGTGTCGTATAATGAGAATTAGAACTTCTGTTTTTCATTGCTTAACCAGTATGATGCAAATTGCTCATCATGATCTAATTTGATCCTGGAGTCGTATCCGGAACTATAGAACAATATTTGAATCGAAGTTGCCTCGTTAGAATAATTCGCTCAAACTATTCAAGCTCGTGATGAGATCAGTTATTGTATAATATATGAGAAATACTGCTTGAAATTGAAATATGAAACCCAGGCCGGTTATTCCACCATCATCGTGAGATCGACGGTTACACATGGCGACGGCAACGTCATCCCGGCCGGCTTGGCCGGAGGCGGGAAGGGCGACCGGCGCCTGAAGGGGGCGGCGGAGTGCGACACACTGGGCCCGCGCCCGAGAGTGTGCAAGGTGGGCCGGTCCACCGGCCTGACGAGCGCCACCGTTACGGCAATCGGTCTCGACAACCTGTCCATCTACGTTCCGGACTTGCGGCGGAACATTCGTTTCGACAACGTGTTCGAAAACACGTGGGACTCGCCTGACGACGTCTTCGCGGGCCCTGGCGATTCGGGCAGCGTGGTGTACGATCCGGCCACGATGAACGCGGTCGGCCTCGTATTCGCCGGGAGCCTGCGGGACGTCGACGGCACGACGGTGGGAACCAGCTACGCCTGCGGGCTGGTCGGCGTGCTGAAGGCGTTCGGCCTCTCGATGCTGTCGTGACGGAGGCGCGGTGTGGCAAAGACGATGACGGCGACCGCCGGCAAGCGCGAGGCGCAGACGGCGCTTCGCGGCATGGACGGCATCGACAGCATCGGCATGGCCTGGGACAGCCAGGGCCACCCGGTGGTTCGGGTGGACCTCTCTCCGGACGCGGACAGGGCAGCCGTCGAGCGGCGCCTGTCCGCGGCGGACGTGCCTTACCTGCTGCGCACGGTCAAAGGCACCGTCACCGCGCTGTGAGGCGCCTCACGGCGCCACCGGCCACGCGAAGAACCCGCGCCCCTCGCTCTCCAGGTGACGGTTGAGCACCATGCGGTGCACCTCGTCGGCCCCGTCCACGAGCCGGGCCTGCCGGGCGTAACGGTAGATCCACTCCAGCACCGTGTCCTTGGAGTAGCCCCGCGCGCCGTTGATCTGGATGCCGATATCGGCCGCCCGGTGGAGCAGGTTGGCGACGTGGACCTTCGCCATCGAGACCTCCTTGCGGGCGAAGCGCCCCTGGTCGAGTTCCCAGGCCGCCCGCATGACGAGCAGGCGCCCGATTTCGATGTCCATGGCGAGGCCGCCCAGCATCAGCTGCACGCTCTCGCGGTCGGCCAGCCGCACACCGAACCCCTTGCGCTCGGCCGCGTAGCTCTGCGCGATCTCCACGCACCGCATGGCGAGGCCGAGCCAGCGCATGCAGTGGGTCAGGCGCGCCGGCCCGAGCCGCACCTGCGTCACCTTCAGCCCCTTGCCCTCGCCCGCCAGCACGTCCTCGGGGGCGATCTCCAGCCCGTCGAAGATCAGCTCGCAATGCCCGCCATGCTCCTCCGGCCCCATGATCGGGATGCGCCGGGCGATGTGCCAGCCCGGCTGGTCGCGGTGGTACAGGAAGGCGGTGAGCCCGCTGCGCGGGTCGTCCGAGGTGCGGGCGATCAAGATGAAGTGCGCGGCGTCCTCCGCCCCGGTGATGAACCACTTGCGGCCGAAGATCCGGTAGCGCCCGTCCGGCCCGCGCTCGGCGCGGGTCTCGATCATCGAGGGATCCGAGCCGCCGCCCGGATGCGGCTCGGTCATCGCGAAGGCCGAGCGCACGGCGCCCGAGACGATCGGGTCGAGCCAGCGCCGCTTCTGCTCGGGCGTGCCCAGCGCCTCCAGCACCATCATGTTGCCGTCGTCGGGCGCCGCCGAGTTGAACACCACGGGGCCGAAGATCGAGCGGTTCATCTCGGTGTAGCAGGCGGCCATGCCGACCTTGCCCAGACCCTGCCCCCCCGTCTCAGGCTTGAGCTGCAGGCACCACAGCCCCGCCGCCTTCGCCTTCGCGCGCAGGCCGTCGAGGACGTCGAGGCGGATGTTCTCGTGCGGATCGAAGGCTGCCCGGTCCGCCTCGACCGGCAGGATCTCGTCGGCCACGAAGGCCGCGATGCGCGCGCGGTAATCCTCGATCGTCGGGGAGAGCGTGAAGTCCATGACGGGCCTCGGAGTTGGGGAAGGGCCGGCGTGACTGCGTCGGGCGATCGCCCGCCTTCGCCGTCGTGCCCCGCGCGGTCGCGATGCGCTTAGGGCCGGATATCTGCGGCACCGCTTCACCCAGGTGATAGCCGTGCCGCGGGGAGGCGCTAGGTTCAGCGCCAGGAGCGAGGCTCCGGTCGGCGCCTCTGGCCTGTCCTGCCCACGGCAGCACCAGCCAGAAGACCCGGCCTCTCGCCCGCTCGGGCGAGCGGGCCGGCCGCTCAGGAGATCGGGCCGGTGTGCTTCTCCAGCAGCGCCCAGGCGTCGTCCCCGAACTTGCCCTTCCACTCCTTGTAGAACCCGGCCGATTGCAGCTTGGCCTGGAACGCCTTGGGATCGACGTTGTGGAAGGTCAGCCCGCGGGCGGTGAGGTCCTTCTCGGTCGAGATGTTGCGCTTGAGCGTCTCCTCGCGCTGCGCGAGCGCCTGGGCATTGAAGTGCTTGGCGATGACGGTCCGCACGTCGTCCGGCAGGCCGCGCCAGATCTTGCCGTTGGCGAGCAGCCAGAAGCCGTCCCACATGTGGTTGGTCTTCGAGAGGTGTTTTTGCACCTCGTAGAGCTTGGCCGCGTCGATCAGCGCGAGCGGATTCTCCTGGCCCTCCGCGATCCGCGTCTGCAGGGCCGAATAGACCTCCGCGAAGTTGATCGTCATCGGGGCGGCGTCGAAGGCCTTGAACATCGAGGTCCACATCGGGCTCGGTGGGACCCGGATCTTGAAGCCCTTGAAGTCGTCGGGCGTGAGGATCGGCCGGGTCGAGGAGGTGGTCTGGCGGAAGCCGTTCTCCCAGATGTTGTCGAACGCGAAGAGGCCGGCCTTGCTGATCCTGTCGCGCACGTGCGCGCCGAGTTCGCCGTCCATCGCCGGCCAGAGCTTGTCGTAGGACGACCACGCGAAGCCGACGCCGCTGATCGCCGCCGCCGGCACCAGGGTCGCGAGGATCAGGGGCGAGAGCGAGAAGAACTCCAGCGCGCCCGAGCGCAGCTGGCTCAGCATGTCGGTGTCGCCGCCGAGCTGATTGTTCGGGAAGACCTTGATGTCGACCTTGCCGCCGGTCTCCTGGCGCACCCCGTCCGCCGCCTTGATCATGTAGATGGTGAGCGGGTGGGTGACCGGGCTGTTGTTGGCGACCTTGAGGTCGAACTCCGCCGCGCGCGCGGAGGTGATGCGCAGCACTGCGGGCGCCGCCACGGCGCCGGCGAGGGAGAGTTGCAGCGCACGGCGGCGCGAGATGGGGGTCATGGCGTCCTCCTGAGGGCCTGCGGGGCAGGCCGCGTTGTTGGGCGGCGCTCGCGCGTGGCGCGGGGCCGGCGCGCGCTTAAAGCACGTTTCCGGCTGCCGGACACCGGGCGAAATCGCGCTCGCAGAACCTCTTGGGCGAGGGGGCCTGGCCAGGCCGGGGGTTCGGCCGGGGACTCGGCAAGGCCCGCACCAGCAAGCCGTGGTTGAGTGCCGGCCGGGCGCAGCCCGGCTCCTCCGCGGGCCGGCACGCCCCCACACCGGGACCGGATACGGCCGACCATGCGCACCACATCCCGCACCACCCTCCTCGCCTCGGGCGGGCTCGCCGCGCTCGTCGTCCTGGGCGCCGCGACCGCACAGGCCGCCTCCTTCGACTTCGTGCCGGCCCCCCAGGCCGATCTCAACCGGGTCTACCGGGTCGACCGGGCCACCGGCGAGGTCACGTCCTGCCAGTACGGCCTGCAGGAGGGCACGATCGGGAGCACGCTCTGCTTCGGCCCGGGCGAGGGCGCGGGGCCGCAGGCCCCGTCCGAGTACGGCCTCGTCGCCTCCCGGCACCTGCGCGAGGCGGGGGTCTTCCGCGTCAACCACCGCACCGGCGCGATGAGCATCTGCTACGTGCTCGACGAGGCGGTGGTCTGCACGCCCCAGGCGAGCGCCGGAGCCACTGCAACTGCGCGCCCCGGCCCGAACGTCGCGACCTCGCAGCCGCCCCGGCCCTGACGCTTCCACGCGCCCGCCCCGGCGTGCTAGGGCGGCGGGGCGCCTCCCCGGGCGCATCCCGGTTCCCGAGAGACAGCCGACCGCCATGCTGGCCGCCTTGCCGTCATCCCGCCCCGCCGGAGGTCCGGCGTGAACGCCGCCGCCCTCAAGCGCGCCGCCGCCGCCCGCGCGGTGGACCTCGTGCAGGACGGCATGCGCCTCGGGCTCGGGACGGGCTCGACCGCGGCGATCTTCGTCGAGCTCCTCGGCGCGCGGGTCCGCGACGGGTTGTCGGTCGTGGGCGTGCCGACCTCCGAGGCGACGCACCGCGCCGCCGAGGCCGCCGGCATCGCGCTCACCACGCTCGACGAGACCCCGGACCTCGACCTCACGGTGGACGGCGCCGACGAGATCGACGGGCAGTTGCGGCTCATCAAGGGCGGGGGCGGCGCGCTCCTGCGCGAGAAGATCGTGGCGGCGGCGAGCCGGCGCATGGTGGTGATCGCGGACGGCACCAAGCAGGTCGGCACGCTCGGGCGCTTTCCCCTGCCGGTCGAGGTGGTGCCCTTCGGCCTCGGCGCCACCCGCCGGACGGTGGCGCAGGCGCTGGCCCGGGCGGGCTGCGCGGGCGAGATCACCCTGCGGGCCGGCCCGGACGGCGCGGCCTTCCGCACCGACGGCGGCCACCTCATCCTCGACATCCAGGCCGGCCGGATTCCCGATCCGGAGGCGCTGGCCGCCGGCCTCGCGGCGGTGCCGGGCGTGGTCGAGCACGGCCTCTTCCTCGGCCTCTGCACGGGCGCGATCCTGGCGGCGGACGATGCCGCGGGCGCCCGCCTCGTCACCCTCGGGACGGTCTGACGACCGGACATTCAGCGCCCCGCACCTGATCCTGCGGGGCTTCCTCGCCCGCGCCGCTTTCGCCCCCGAGACCGGCGCCGCCCCACCCTGCTTCGGAGCTTGTCCATGTCCTCGCGTCGTTCCCAGCCGCTCCTCGCGGGGCTCCTGACGGCGGTCGCGCTCGCGGCGGCCGCTCCCGCGGCGGCCCAGCCCAAGCCTCCCGCGCCGGCGGCGCCGAGCGCGGCCGCGATCTCGCCGTCGCACCTCGCGCTCGCCAAGGAGGTGATGCTCAATTCCGGCATCAGCCGCTCCTTCGATTCGATCATCCCGGTCTTCGGCGACCAGATCAAACAGGCGGCCGTGACGCGCCCCGAACTGACCAAGGACCTCGACGACGTGCTGCTGAAGCTCGGCCCCGAGATGGAGCTGCAGAAGCAGCGGATGATTGAGACCGCGTCCCGCATCTACGCGCAGCGGCTGACCGAGGCGGAGCTGCGCGAGATCGCCACCTTCTTCCGCTCGCCCGCCGGCAAGCGCTACGTCGAGACCCAGCCCCAGGTCCTCGACGAGATGGTGCAGGCAATGCAGACCTGGACCCAGGAGGTCTCGGAATACATCATGGTCCGGGTGCGCGCCGAGATGGGCAAGCGCGGCCACCAGATGCAGTAGGGCGATGCCCGAGGCCCTGCGCCTGCCCGCCGCGGGCGCGCCCGTGCGCGGGCTTGCCGGGATCGGCGCCTTCCTGCTGGCGGCATTGCCCGCCTGTATGGCGGCGGCGAACCGGTCGAGCCCGCTCGTCGTCGGCGTGGCGGGCCTCGCCTTCCTGGCCGCCGCGCTCGCGGCCGAGGGGCGCGCGGCCGGCGCCGCCCTGCTGCGGCCCCTCGTGACGCCGCCGGGCCTCGCGGTGCTGGCCTTCCTCGGCTGGTGCGCGCTGAGCCTCGCCTGGACGCCGCTGCCGGCCCTGTGGTGGCGCACCGCATCCGAGTTCCTGCCGGCCCTCGCCGCCGCCTACCTCGTCGCCCGCCTCGCCCCGCCCCATCTCGGCGCCGTCCTGACGCCCGCCCTGTGGCTGCTCGTTGCAACGGGCGCCTACGTGGTCGCCGACATCGCCGCCGACCTGATCGTGCAGCGGGTGCTGGGCCTGCGGGTCGCGGACTTCGTCTTCAACCGCACCGCGGTGACAATTTTGGTGGTGATGATCCCGCTCGCGGCCTGCGCGTGGGTCCGCGGCCGCCGGGGCCTCGCCCTCGCCGGGCTCCTCGCCGGCGCAGCCGCCGTGACCCAGGCGGCGAGCGCCGCGTCCCTGCTCGGCCTCGCGGTCGCGGCCTTCACCTACGGGATCGCCCGGCTGCTGCCGCGGACGGGATTCGCGCTCGCCGGCCTCGGTCTCCTCGTGGCGCTCGCCCTCTCGCCCGTCGAGGGCGACCTCCTGGCCCGGGCCATGCCCGAGGCGCTGCACCAGCGCCTCGCGGGCAGCAGCAGCCACGCGCGGGTCGCCATCGCCCGCAGCTTCGGGGCGGCGGTGGCGGAGGATCCCTGGCGCGGGGCCGGGTTCGGCACCAGCGGGCGCTTCGAGGCGGTGCCGGCGGCGGAGCGGCTGGAGCCGGACTTCCGCGCGCTGCTGGCGGTCGGCCATCCGCACAACAGCTTCCTGCAGGTCTGGGCGGAACTCGGCCTCGTCGGGACCTGTCTGGCCGCGACCGTTATCGCGCTCGGTCTTCGCGCGCTCGCCGCCTGGCCGCCGCCCGCGCGGGCCGCCGCGCTCGCGCTCATCGCGGGCGCCGCCGCCGTGGCCTTCGTCGGTCACGGTGCGTGGCAGGGCTGGTGGATCGCCAGCCTCGGCGCCGCCGTCGCGTGGTTGCGAGCGATGCGGCATAGTCCGGGTCAGTAATCGACGCGGGTCGGTCAACAACCAAGGAGTGCGGCGCGATGGCGGATGAGACCTCGGGCTTCGACGTCGACCTGTTCGTGATCGGGGGCGGCTCGGGCGGCGTGCGGGCGGCGAGGATCGCGGCCGGCTACGGCGCCCGCGTCTGCCTCGCCGAGGAGTACCGGGTCGGCGGCACCTGCGTGATCCGCGGCTGCGTGCCCAAGAAGCTGATGGTCTATGCCGGCCGCTTCGCCGACGAGTTCGAGGACGCGGCGGGATTCGGCTGGAGCCTCGACACGCCGCGCTTCGACTGGGCGACGCTCAAGCGCAACCGCGACGCGGAGGTGACGCGGCTGGAGGGCATCTACGCCACCAACCTGATGCGGGCCGGCGTCGACGTGGTGGCCGAGCGCGCGGTGATCGAGGATGCCCACACGGTGCGGCTCGTCGGCTCCGGAAAGCGGGTGCGCGCGCGCTTCATCCTGATCGCGGTCGGCGCGCACCCGGTGAAGGAGCCGCTGATCCCGGGGGCCGAGCTGGCCATCACGTCGAACGAGGTCTTCGAGCTGGAAACCCTGCCCGAGCGCATCCTGGTCGTCGGGGGCGGCTACATCGCGGTGGAGTTCGCGGGCGTCTTCGCGGCGCTCGGCAGCCGCACCACGCTGCTCCACCGGGGCGACAAGCTCCTGCGGGGCTTCGACGACGAGATCCGCGTGGCGCTCGGCGAGGCTTATGCCAAGCGCATGGACCTGCGCCTCTCCAGCACCGTCCACCGCCTCGACCGGCGCGACGGCGCGATCCTGGCGACGCTCACCGACGGCAGCGAACTGCGCGTCGATCAGGTGCTGGTCGCCACGGGCCGGCGGCCGAACGTCGCCGGGCTCGGCCTGGAGGAGGTCGGGATCGAACTCGACGCGGCGGGCGCCATCCCGGTCGACCGCTTTTCGCAGAGTGCGGTGCCGTCGATCTACGCGGTCGGCGACGTGACGAACCGGGCCGCGCTCACGCCCATTGCCATCCGCGAGGGCCACGCCTTCGCCGACACCGTCTTCGGGGAGCGTCCCTGGGCGGTCGACCACGACCTGATCCCGACCGCGGTCTTCTCGACGCCCGAGATCGGCGTCGTCGGCCACAACGAGGACGTGGCGCGCGCGATCTACGGCGAGGTCGACGTCTACGAGGCGCGGTTCCGACCGATGAAGGCCACGCTGTCGGGGCGCGACGAGCGGGTGCTGATGAAGCTCGTGGTGGCCCGCGCCAGCGACAAGGTGGTGGGCGTCCACGTGCTCGGGCACGACGCGGGCGAGATCATCCAGGCGGTCGGCATCGCGGTGACGATGGGCGCCACCAAGGCCGATTTCGACCGCACCATCGCGGTCCACCCGACCGCGGGCGAGGAACTCGTCACCATGCGCACGCCCGCCGTGATCAAGCGGCCGGTGGGTGTCGGGTAGGCAGCCATCCCCGATCTCCTTGCTGGCGCAGGGAACCCCTCTCCCGTGCGGGAGGGGCAGGGGTGAGGGTGTGACGCTTCAGTGCGAAGCTGTGAGCGTGGTGAGGGGAGCGGGACGGGTCAGGCTTAAGCACTACCCGAAGTGCTGGTAGCGGGCGCCGTTCCGCCAGCTTGCGGCACCCTCCCGGGACCCTCACCCCTGCCCCTCTCCCGCACGGGAGAGGGGATCCCGCGCTCTTCTCGGCGGAGTGTGTTCGCCCAAGCCGGTTGGGGGTTGCCTCCCAGCGCCGTCCCGATGTCCTCACGACCCGACGCTCCCTGCCAGCGCCGCATCCCTCGTGAGTGCCGGAGCCTCCGCCCGCAGCGCCCGGATCTCCGGCGGTGGGGCGATCTCTTCCGGCGAGGCGCAGAGCCGGTGCCGGGCCATGAACCGGCCGAGCCGGGGTGAGGCCGTGAGCATCGCGAACGGCACCGCCAGAACAGGACCGGCGAGCAGCGGGGCGAGCCAGAGAAGCAGGCCCGGCGCGATCGCCGCCAGGGCGACGCTCAGGCCCAGCCCGAACAGGGTCACGTCCGGCAGCGCCCGCACGGCCGCGAAGAAGGACACGCCCGCGGCGTCGCGGCTCTGGCCGCCCCAGGCCACCCGGCGACCGAGCGCCAGCCCCGCCATGAACACGCCGAGCCGCACGATCGTGATGCCGTACAGCAGGAAGTTGAACGCCGCCTCGATCAGGGCACCGGCGAGGAAGCGCCCGGCGCCGCCATAGGCGGGCGCGGCGCGCCGCGCCAGCACCTCGGCGTAGCCGGCGGCCCGGGGCGCGAGCGACAGGCCGAGCCACGCGAGATAAAGGGCGCCCGCGAGGTGGACCGGCAGGTCCGGCTCCGCGGCCGCCACCTTGAGTGGCAGGAGCAGCAGCACCAGCACCGTGGCGGGGGCGCCGAGGAACATCAGGATCGCCCAGACGAGCTGGAAGCGGCTCACCGGCAGCAGGCCGGGCAGGCCGAGCAGGCGCAGGTACTGGAGGTTGCCCTCGCACCAGCGCCGGTCGCGCCCGAGATGGTCGAGGAGCGTCGGCGGGTTCTCCTCGAAGCTCGCCTCCTCGACGGGCAGCACCCGCACCTCGTAGCCGGCCCGGCGCATCAGTACCGCCTCGACCTGATCGTGCGACAGGATGGGGCCGCCGAGCGGTCCCGGCCCAAGGGCCGGCAGGCTGCAATGCGCGGCGAAGGGGGCGATGCGCACGAGCGCGTTGTGGCCCCAGAACGGGCCGCACTCCCCCGTCCACCACGCCATCGCGATCGTGTAGGGCCGCATGCCGTGGCGCATGCCGAACTGAAACACGCGGGCGAAGGGGCTCATCGACGGGGCGCCGACCACCAGCCCCTGCAGGATGCCGAGCCGCGGATGGGCCTGCATGATGCGCACGAGCCGCACGATCGCCCGCCCGCTCATCAGGCTGTCGGCGTCGAGGGGCAGCATCAGCGCCTCCTCGGCCCGGGCGCAGAATTCCTGCAGGTTGCCGGCCTTGAAGCCCGTGTTGTCGCCCCGCCGCCGGTAGTGGAGCCGCGCCGCCCAGCCGGGAACGGCAGCCCGCCACGCGGTCATTGCGGCCTCCTCGCGCACCGCGAGGCCGGGATCGTCCGTGTCGCTCAGCACGTGGACGCTGAACCACGCGCCCTCACCGGATTCCTCCAGGCCCTGCACCACGAGGCGCAGGCGCGCCAGCGCCCGCTCCGGCTGCTCGTTGCGCAGCGTCATCACCACCGCGGTGCGCAGGTGCAGCGGCTCTGCCCGGTCTCCCGCGGGCGCAACCGGGCAGGCGGCCGCCATCCCCACGGGCCCCGCCCGCAGCAGCAGGAAGCCGATCACCGCGTTCCACAGCCCGAGCACCGTCCAGGGCAGCGCCACGAGGCAGCAGACGAGCAGGAGCCCGTCGAGAAGATTCCAGCCGCCCGCCCCGAGGACGCGGACGATCCCGACCGTGACGATCGTGCAGGTGACGAGACAGAGGAGGAGGACGAGGATCCGGCGGCGACGCAGGGTCACCCGGGCTTGCAGCCCCGTCGGCGTCGTGAGAGGAGCGCAGGCGGCGGGGCCGGCCCCCGCCGGCGGCGGGGGATCAGGGTGCAGCATCGGTCGGCATCCGAAGGGCTGAGCGGAGAGCGGGAGGCACGGGACCGCGTGCGCGCGCTCTGGTACGCGGCGCCCGGCCGGGCGGAACTGCGCGACGAGACATTGCCCCCTCCCGGCCCCGGCGAGGTCCGGGTGCAGACCGTCTGGACCGCGCCGAGCCGCGGCACCGAGCGCCTCGTCTTCGAGGGCCGGGTGCCCGAGCCCCTCCGCGAGCGGATGCGCGCCCCGGCCCAAGAGGGCGATTTCCCGTTTCCGGTCAAGTATGGCTACTGCGCGGTGGGACGGATCGCCGGGGAGGGCACCCTGGTCTTCGCCCTGCGCCCGCATCAGGAGGGCTTCAACGCCCCGCGCGAGGCGCTGGTGCCGGTGCCGCCCGGCGTGCCGGCCCGCCGCGCCCTGCTCGCCGCCAACATGGAGACGGCCCTCAACGGCCTGTGGGATTCGGGCGCCGGCCCGGGCGACCGCGTGGCGGTGGTGGGCGGGGGCGTGGTCGGGCTCCTCGTGGCGGCGCTCGCCGCGGGCCTGCCGGGGGCCGAGGTGACGCTGATCGACCGCGACCCCGCCCGCCGCCCGGTGGCGGAGGCGCTGGGCGCGGTGTTTCGCTCCCCCGAGGACGCGCAGGGCGGCGCGGACGTGGTGGTGCATGCCAGTGCCAGTGCCGAGGGGCTGGCGCTGGCGCTGGCGCTCGCCGGCGACGAGGCCGCGATCGTCGAGCTGAGCTGGTACGGGGCCGGCACGGTGCCGGTGCCGCTCGGGCTCGACTTCCATCCCCGTCGTCTGCGGCTGGTGTCGAGCCAGGTCGGGCGCCTGCCGCCCGCGCGCCTGCCCCGCTGGACGCCGCGGCGGCGCCTGCTCAAGGCCCTAGACCTCCTGCGCGACCCCCGCCTCGACGCCCTCATCACCGGCGAGGTCGCCTTCGGCGATCTGCCCGCCGCCCTGCCGGACCTGCTGCATCAGCGGGCACCCGGCCTCTGCACCGCCGTGCGCTATCGGCCCGAGGATCCCTGATGTACGCCGTCGAAGTCCGCGACCACGTGATGATCGCCCACAGCTTCCGCGGCGATCTCTTCGGCCCGGCCCAGGCCCTGCACGGAGCGACCTTCGTGGTCGACGTGGCCTTCTTCCGCGACAGCCTGACGGCGGACGGCGTCGTGGTCGATATCGGCCGGGCGGGCGAGGCGCTCAAACGCATCCTGGCGCCGCTGAACTACCGCAACCTCGACGACCTGCCGGACTTCGCCGGGATCAACACCACCACCGAGTTCCTGTGCGGCCACATCCACCGGGCGATGGCGGCTTCCCTGCGGGCGGGCGACCTCGGGCCCGGCGGCGAGGGCGTGACGCGGCTCAGGGTGACGCTGCACGAATCGCACCTCGCCCGGGCGTGGTGCGAGGGGCCGCTCGACCCGTGATCGAGGTCGCCTTCGCGATTCCCGGCGACCTCGGGGCGCCGACGGGGGGCTACGCCTATGCGCGCCGGCTCCTCGCCGAGTTCGACCGTCACGGCGTGCACGCCACGCACCTGCCGCTGCCGGGCACATTCCCGGATCCCGCGCCGGAGGATCTGGCGCGGACGGCCGACCTCTTCGCTGGCGCGCCCCCGGACGCCGTTCTCCTCGTCGACGGGCTCGCCTACGGGGCGATGCCGCCCGTGACGATCCGGGCGGCGGGCGGGCGGCCTCTGGTGGCGCTGGTCCACCATCCGCTCGGCCTGGAAGCCGGGATCGAGCCCGCCCGCGCCGCAGCACTCCTGGCGGGGGAGGCCGCGGCGCTCGCGCTGGCGGACCGCGTGGTGGCGACGAGCCGCTTCACCGCGCGCCTGCTCGCCCGCGACTTCGGCGTGGCGCCGGATCGTATCACCGTGGCCGAGCCCGGCACGGAGCCGGCCGAGCGGGTGCCGGTCCGGACCGCCGGCCCGGTCTCGCTCCTCACGGTCGGCGCGGTCACGCCCCGCAAGGGGCACCGCCTGCTGATCGAGGCCCTGCGCGGCCTTGCCGACCGGGACTGGCACCTCACGGTCGCGGGCGCCCTCGACCGGGCGCCCGCCTGCGCGGCGGATCTGCGGGAGGCGATCCGCGCGGCCGGCCTGAGCGACCGCGTCACCCTCGCGGGCGCGGTGCCGGACGCGGCGCTGGCGGCGTTTTACGAAGGGGCCGACCTCGTGGTCTCGCCGTCCCTGTTCGAGGGCTACGGCATGGCGCTGGCCGAGGCACTGGCGCGGGGCCTGCCCCTCGTGGCGACGACAGGGGGCGCGGCGGCCGAAACGGTGCCGCCGGGCGCCGGCCTGGCGGTGCCGCCCGGCGACTCGCCGGCCCTCGCGGCGGCCCTGCGCGTCCTGATCGAGGATCCCGCCCGGCGCGCGAGAGCCGCGGAGGAGGCGTTCGCGGCCGGCCGGCGCCTGCCGCGCTGGTCCGACACCGCGGCCCAGGTCGCCGCCTGCCTGAAGGAGGCGCGTGCCGCATGACCGGGTTTTCCGCCGCATGGCTCGCGCTGCGCGAGCCCGCCGACCACGCCGCCCGCGACCCCGGCCTGACGGCGGATCTCGCCCGGGCGCTGGCGGACCGCGACGGCCTGCGCGTGGTTGATCTCGGCTGCGGCGCGGGTTCGAACCTGCGCGCGCTCGGGCCGCACCTGCCGGCCGAGCAGCACTGGTGCCTCGTCGATCACGACCCGGCGCTGCTGGACGCCGCCCGCGCGGCGCTCAGCCATTGGGCCGAGGCGGCCGAGCCGGCGGGGGAGGGGTTGCGGCTGCGAGTCGGCGGCCGGCGGATCACGGTGGTTTTCCGCACTCACGACCTCGCGGCGGGGCTCGACGGATTGCTGGCCGGGGAGCGGCCGGACCTCGTCACGGCCGCGGCCCTGTTCGACCTTGTCTCGGAGGCGTGGATCGCGCAGGCCGCGCGGGCCGTGGCGGCGGCGGGTGCCGTCTTCCACACCGTGCTGACCTACGACGGCGAGGAGGAGTGGGCGCCGCCGCACCCGGCCGACGCCGCGCTCCACGCCGCCTTCCTGGCCCATCAGGCCCGGGACAAGGGGTTCGGCCCGGCCGCCGGGCCGGGGGCGGGCGCGGCGCTGGAGCGGAATTTTCGGGCGCTCGGCTACCGCACGCGCCGCGCTCCAAGCCCCTGGCGCCTCGGCGCCGGCCCGCTCCTCGACGCGCTCGCCGACGGCAAGGCCACGGCCGCGGCTGAGACCGGGCTGGTGGTCCCGGCCTTGGCGCAGGCCTGGGCGCAGTCCCGGCGCGAGCCAGGGACGACCGCCGCGATCGGCCACGTGGACCTGCTGGCGTGGCCGGGGGCGTGAGGCCGGATCAGGTCGCGCTCTCGCGCGCCCGCAGCTCCTGCCCGCGCGGGGCGGCCTTGCGGCGGAAGGCCACCTCGGCCGCCGCGAACAGCGCGAGCCCGAGCCCGAGCGGCACCAGGAAGTAGACGAACCGGAAGGCCAGGAGCGGCCCGATGACGTCGGTCTTCGGCAGGAGGTGGACGACCACGCTCTCGATCACGCCGACCCCGCCCGGCACGTTGGTGACCAGCACCGCCGCGTTGGCGATCACGAAGACCGAGGCGACGCCCAGATAGGCGACGTCCGAGACGGCGGCCAGCACCTGATGCAGGCAGGCCGAGACGAGGGCGAAGTTCACCGAGCCCACCGCCACCTGCGCGGCGGCGAGCGGCAGGCGCGGCAGCTCGATCGACCAGCGCCGGATCGTCAGCGGTTTGCGCACGAAGGCCGCGCCGACGAGGTAGAGTGCCACCCCGGCGAGGCAGGCGAGCGCCACCGCCACGACTGCGGGCCGGCCCAGCCCGGTGATCTCCTGGGCGAGGCTGGGTTCGAGGAGGAGCGCGCCCGCGCCCAGCGCCATCAGCCCGAGCGCCACCGTCAGGCCGCAGAAGACCACCATCTTGGCGCTCTCGGCGAGCGTCAGGCCGCGCCGCGAGTAGAAGCGGTAGCGGATGGCCGCGCTGCTCAGGCCCGACAGGCCGATGCTGTGGCCGATCCCCAGCGCCACGAAGGCGGCCAGGATCACGTAGCGGTAGGGCAGCGGGCGTCCGATGGCACGCAAAGCCAGCCAGTCGCCGACCGTCAGGCAGAGATAGCTTCCCGCCGCGAAGGCTCCGGCCGCGGCGAGCCGGCTCGCCGGGATGGCCGCCACGGCGGCCGCGAGATCGGCGTAGCTGTAGCCGCTGAGGGTGCGATAGAGCAGGTAGCCGCCGAGCGCGACGCTGAGCACGGTGGTGATCAGCGTCCAGCGGCGGCGCGTCTCGCGGCGCTCCTGGCGGCGTTCTTGGCTGGTGGCGTCGGGCTCCTGTCCCATCAGGCCACCTCCACCCGCGCGTCGGGACGAGCGGCGTCGGTCGTGACCAGATCGAGATCGACGAGGAGCGGCAGGTGGTCGGAGGCGATCCGGGCCAGCGGGCCCCGCAGCGCCTGCACGCGGCGCACCGTGATCCCGGCGCTGACGAAGACGTGGTCGAGCCGCAGGAGCGGCCAGCGCGACGGGAAGGTGCACTGGGTGCGATGGCCGGGCGCGCGCTGGGCATCCTTCAGCCGCGCGGCGATCCGGCGATAGGCGCGCGAGGTCGACACCGCGTTGAAATCGCCGACCAGCACGAGGGGCGCCCGGCAGGCCGGATCGCTGAGGAAGCGCGGCCCGAGCAGGGCCTCGACCTGCGCCGCGCGCTCGGTCGCCCGCAGGCCCAGATGCGTGTTGATGACCTGGATCTCCTCGCCCGCGTGGGTGATCGCCGCCCAGAGCGCGCCGCGCGGTTCGAGGTGCGGCCGGCGCGCGAGGCCCGGCAGGGCCTCCGCCCGCACGAGGCGGGAGGGCAGGGCGGTCAGGATGGCGTTGCCGTACTGCTCCTCCATCACCCGCAGCGAGGCGTGGAAATGCGCCTTCATGCCGAGGTGATCCGCGATGGCGTGGGCCTGATCGACCAGCCCGGAGCGCTCGCGGCCGACGTCCAGCTCCTGCAGGGCGACCACGTCCGGCCGGCAATGGGCCAGCACCTCGGCGATGCGGGCGGGCGAGAGCCGGCCGTCCGTCCCGAGACAGCGGCGCACGTTGTAGGTGATGAGGCGGAGCAAACGGTCGGGGTCCTGCGCGGGGCCTGCGGTGGCGCCTCGACAACGGCGAACCTGCCGCCGAGGTTCACGCGGCGCGGGCGCATCCGCTGGAGCGCTGTCGCGCCGAACCGGTATCCACTTCGTCGGAAAATGCTCTAAGCGGGTCCGGCAACGAGATGGGAGGATCACGTGCAGGTACAGGGCGTCGCAGCGATCGTCACCGGGGGCGGGTCGGGTCTGGGAGCGGCGACGGGCCGCGCGCTTGCCGCCGCGGGCGCGAAGGTCGCGCTCCTCGATCTCAACCAAGAGGCCGCCGCCGCGGTGGCGGGCGAGATCGGCGGGATCGCGCTCGCCTGCGACGTGGCGGACGCCGCCAGCGCGGAGGGTGCGGTCGCCCGCGCGGCGGAGGCGCACGGGCCGGCCCGGATCCTCGTCAACTGCGCGGGCGTCGCGCCGGCGGCCCGCATCGTCGGCCGCAACGGCCCGGCCTCGCTCGACGCCTTCGCGACCGTGATCCGGGTCAACCTGATCGGCAGCTTCAACCTGATGCGCCTTGTGGCGGCGGGCGCGCAGGCGCTCGACCCGCTGGAGGGGGGCGAGCGCGGCGTCATCGTCTCGACCGCCTCGGTGGCGGCCTACGAGGGCCAGATCGGGCAGGCCGCCTACGCCGCCTCGAAGGCGGGCGTGGTGGGCCTGACGCTGCCGGCCGCCCGCGAATTCGCCTCCGTGGGCATCCGGGTCTGCGCCATCGCGCCGGGCATCTTCGAGACGCCCATGCTGCGCGGCCTGCCGCAGGACGTGCAGGTCTCGCTCGGCGCCGCGGTGCCGTTCCCCTCCCGCCTCGGCAAGCCGGAGGAATACGCCGCCCTGGTGATGGCGATCGTGGGCAATCCGATGCTCAACGGCGAGGTCATCCGCCTCGACGGCGCCCTGCGCATGCAGCCGAAATAGAGGGCACAAGTCCCCATCCGGATGAAGCGCGGGGAACCCTTCTCCCGTGCGGGAGAGGGGATCGCGCGACTTCTCCGGCGGCCTACAGCATGCTCGGCAGGATGCGGTCCGGCGGGCGGTGGCCGTCGAGGAAGGTCTTGATGTTGATGATGACTTTTTCGCCCATGTCGGTGCGGCTCTCGTGGGTGGCCGAGCCCATGTGCGGGAGCAGCACCACCTTGCCGGCCTTGGCGAGCTTGACGAGGCGGGGGCTCACCGCGGGCTCCTGCTCGAACACGTCGAGGCCCGCGCCCGCGATCTCGCCGAGTTCGATCAGGCGGGCGAGGGCGGTCTCGTCGATCACCTCGCCGCGGGCGGTGTTGACCACCACCGCCTCGGGCTTGAGGAGCTTGAGGCGGCGGGCCGAGAGCAGGTGGTAGGTCGCGGGCGTGTGCGGGCAGTTCACCGACACGATGTCCACCCGCGCCAGCATCTGGTCGAGGGATTCCCAGTAGGTCGCTTCCAGATCCGACTCGATGCGGCCCGCGACGCGGCGGCGGTTGTGGTAGTGGATCGACAGGCCGAAGGCTTTGGCGCGGCGCGCCAGCGCCTGCCCGATGCGGCCCATGCCGACGATGCCGAGCCGCTTGCCGGTGATGCGCCGGCCCAGCATCCAAGTGGGCGACCAGCCCTCCGACCACGCATCCTCCGGGATGATCCGGGCGCCCTCCGTGACGCGGCGGGCTACCGCGAGGATCAGGGCCATCGTCATGTCGGCGGTGTCCTCGGTGAGCACGCCGGGCGTGTTCGTCACCGTGATGCCGCGCTGGAGCGCCGTGGCCACGTCGATGTGGTCGACGCCGTTGCCGAAATTCGCGATCAGCCGCAGGTTCGGCCCGGCCTGGGCCAGGACCGAGGAATCGATCTCGTCCGTGACGGTGGGCACCAGCACGTCCGCCTCCTGCACCGCCTGCGCCAGGGCGGCGGCGGAGAGCGGCTTGTCGTCGTGGTTCAGGCGCGTGTCGAAGAGTTCGCGCATGCGCGTCTCCACCACGTCCGGCAGACGCCGCGTCACCACCACGAGCGGCTTGCGCTTCAACGACGACATGAACCCTCCCCGTCCCCCCTTGGCACCCGCCGGACCGGCGCCCGGCAGCCCTTGCCCGGGCCTGTCCGGGGCGCAGGATAGGCGATCGGACGCCGCACCGCCACGCCTCCCAGAGTAGCAAGCGCGGGACCGCGCGTCGCCCCGCGTGCTACGCTCCGTTAACCCTCTTCCGGTGAGAAACGGGGCAGGGAAACCGGCCGGGGCGCGGCGCCGCGCGGCGTCGTCTCCGCCGGCCTCTCTGCGCATCGAACGGCGCGTTGGCGACCGCCCCGCCGCAGGACGCGATGCGGTCCCGAGACCCGCTGACGGAGACGAGATCCGATGCCGACCGCGCGCGCCGGTGCCCTCCTGATCGCCCTCGCGGCAGCCCTGGCGGCCGGGCCGGTGGCGGCCGCTCCGGCCGCGGGCGCGTCCGCCCCCGAGGTCGGGGTCGGCCCCGTCACCAAGCTGCCGCTGCCGCGCTACGTCAGCCTCAAGACCGACCGGGTGAACCTGCGCGAGGGGCCGTCCAAGGACCACCGCACGCTGTGGGTCTTCCAGCGCGCCGGGCTGCCGGTGGAGATCGTCTCCGAGTTCGAGACGTGGCGCCGCATCCGCGATTCGGAGGGCACGGAGGGCTGGGTGCTGCACTCGCTGCTCTCGGGCCGGCGCACCGCGGTGGTGCTGGCGCCCGGCGACAAGACCGCGCCGGTGCCCCTCTACGCCGAGGCCGAGGGCCGCGGCGGCGTGGTGGCCCAGCTCCAGGCCGGCGTGATCGGCAGCATCAAGTCCTGCACCGGCGCGTGGTGCCGCCTCGTCGTCGCCCTGCCGCAGAAGCGCGGCGACGTCGACGGCTACCTGCGCCAGGACCGCCTCTGGGGCGTATACCCGAACGAGAAGGTGGAGTAGGTCCGGCATCGCCAGGGGTGAGCGCAGCCTTCGCCGCTCCGCCACCGGCCACATGAGCCTCAGGATTGTCGCCATGTAGCTTTTACGCTACAAGGCGGCATGCCGACGATCCGCGAGACCGGTCCCTTCACCGACTGGCTCGCCGGCCTTCATGACCCGCAGGCACGCGCCCGGATCAACATCCGAATTCGCCGGCTGTCGCTCGGCAATCCCGGCGACGTGAAACCCGTGGGCCAGGGCGTGAGCGAGATGAGGATCGATTACGGCCCGGGATACCGGGTGTACTTTCTCCGGCGCGGAGCCGAGATCATCCTTCTGCTGTGCGGTGGGAACAAATCCTCTCAGTCGGCGGACATCGCGCGGGCGAAGCAGATCGCAGCGGAGCAGGGCTGATGACCGGTGAAACGAGAGAGTGGGATCCTGTCCGCTACCTCCGCGATGACGAGGACGTCCTCGCCTATCTGGACGCGGCCTTCGAGGACGGTGATCCGGCCCTGATCGCGGCGGCGATCGGCGACGTGGCGCGCGCCAGAGGCATGGCGAAGGTCGCCCAGGAGACGGGCAAGTCCCGCGAGAACCTCTATCGGGCGCTCTCCGGTCAAGGCGATCCGCAGCTGTCCACCTTCGTGTCAGTGCTGGGCGCCCTGGGACTGAAGCTCCGCGTCCACAAGGCGGAGGCCTGAGCGGCCGGACTCCGAGCCCTCGCGCGTCACGACTTCGCGTCGCGCTTCGACACGAAGTTGAAGTCCTCCACCAGCACGTCCCGGACGACCTCGGCGCCGAGCCGCTCGTTCACCTTCTGGCGGATCTCGGCGAGGCGCTTGGTGACGTTGTACTTCTTCAGGCGGCGGAAATCGAGCTCGGTGTCGGTGTAGATCTGGCGGAAGGCCTCGTCGATGACGAAGGAATTGGGCGGCACCGGCAGGGCATGCATCAGCTTGGCATCCGCCGTGAAGACCAGCGTCGTGACGATGTAGCCCTGCACCGCGCCGTCGGCGATGATCGGCACGTTGATGGCGCGCAGCTTCTGGTACTGGAGCCCTTCGAGGTAGGGCTCCGTCTTGGGTGCGAACAGCCCGGCCCCATAGGTCACCATGCCGTAGCACGACAGGACCGTGGCGGCGCAGATCCAGATTCCCGTGACGACGACGCGCATCGGGCGGCCTCAGCGCGCCGCCCGGGGCGCGGCCGTGTAGGTGCCGTCGGATTCCGCGGCGCGCAGCGCGCCGGTGATCACCTCCGACACCTCCTCGGCCGCCCGCAGGTGCAGGGCCACGACCTCCTGGTTGCGGGCGAGCTTGTCGCGCAGGCGCATCAGGCAGGCGGCGACCGCGGGATCCGCCAGGGCGTCGTCCCGCCGCGCGAGCCGGGTGAGTTCGAGCAGGCTCTGGCTCTTGCGCCGGTTGAACGCCTCCTGGTCGATGGCGGCCTGCGCCGAGAGGGCATCGGTCTCCGCATCGATGGTGGCTTCGAGCCGCGTGAGGGAAGCGAGCAGCATGGGGGACGCTCCGGCGCGTTCAGAGTTCGGTTTTCTTGACGGCGGTCTGGTCGGGATGGGCGGCGGCCAGCGTGCGGGCGATGCCGAGGCCTCCGGCCTTGGCGATCTGCCCGCCGATCTGCTCGGCGAGCATCGACTTCCAGTACTTGCCGGCCATGCCCTTGCCGAAGACCGAGCCGGCCTTCTGCGGCAGCATCGCCTCCACGAAGTGCTGGATCACGAAGGCCTCGAACTGCCGGTAGGGGCCGGCCCCGCGGGGGCCGGAGACGGCGGTGTCGGTCTGGGCGGCCGTCATCGTCCCGCGGGCATCAAGGGGCATGTGCGTCGAGCCGCCGACCGCGCGCACCGCGTCCGCGAAGGCGGCCGGGTCCACGGGAGTGCCCGGCGCCTGCAGCTTGGCGGCGGCCTCCTGCAGCCGGGCCGGATCGGCGGCCCGCGCCACGTCGAGCACGATGTCGGAGGGCGGTTTGATGCTCATCGCGGTCGTCTCTGGGCCATCCGGATTTCTTGGCCGTCGGGATCTCGGGCCGCCTGAACGCGCGGCCATCCCGGGGCGCCGGGATCGGTCGCGGCCCAGCCATAGACCCGCTGGCTTACGGCAGGCTTGCGTCGCCGCCGGCCGCCAGCGCGTCGAGGCGCGCGAGGAGGTCGCGCCGCTCCTCCTCGCGGCGGTGCTCGGCGCCGAGCCGGGCGAGGCGGCGCTCGGAGCGCTTCTGCGCCAGCGCCTGCTCGCGCACGGCCTCCGCCTGCCGCTCCGCCGTGCGGCCGAGATCGGCCGCCTCGCCCGCGAGCCCGCGCAGGCGCCGCGCCGCCGCCTCCAGGAAGAGCCCGCCCGCTTGGTCGGAGAGCGCCGCCAGCAGCTCCGCCTGCCCGGCCTCCAGGGCGGCAATCCGGCGGCGGGTCTCGGCGAGGTCCCACTCGGCCGCCCGGCGCATCTGCCCCTGGAGGTCCATCAGGCGCTCGGCCCGGGCGATGGTCTTGGGCTTGCGCATCGCCCTCAGCCCCGCCGCAGCCAGAGCGCGTAGGCACCGATGAACTGCATCATGAACTCGTTCGACAGGAAGTAGAGCAGCATCAGCCCGCCGAAGATCACGAACGGCGTGGCGACGAAGTAGACGGGGATCGTCGGCGTCAGCTTGTTGGCGAAGCCCACCGCGACGTTGACCACCACCGCGTAGACGATGAAGGGCGAGGTGATGCGCAGGCCCAGCACGAAGACGCTGGTGGCCTGGTCGACGATCTGCACCAGGGCCGCCTGGGCACCGATGCCCTCG
Organism: Methylobacterium oryzisoli; assembly: GCF_046557895.1. Classification (NCBI taxonomy): domain Bacteria; kingdom Pseudomonadati; phylum Pseudomonadota; class Alphaproteobacteria; order Hyphomicrobiales; family Methylobacteriaceae; genus Methylobacterium; species Methylobacterium oryzisoli. The sequence continues at coordinate 22,194 of NZ_JBKIBX010000030.1, forward strand.
CCCGGCGGGATGCGGCCGTAGGACTCGACGAGGCCGCGAAACAGCTCCCAGTGCAGGTCGGCGGCGAACAGGAGCGCGGTGGCGGCCATCGCGATGAGCGCCACGAGGGCGCTCTGCGGCTCGGTCCCCTCCACCGTGGTGCCGGGAATGGCCGAAAATCCCACCGCCATCGTCACCGCCGTCATCACGGTCTCCAGCACGAACAGGAAGATCCGGCCGAGGAGCCCGATCAAGAGCCCGGTCAGGCTCTCGGTGAGGATCCAGCCGAGCGTCGCGGCGGGGGGCTGATCGGCGAGCCGGCCCTGGAACAGGGAGAGGAGCAGCGGCGAGAGCGCGAAGGTGACGGCGAGCGCCAGAAAAAGCCGCACCTGCGCGGGGATCCGGGCGCTGGAGAAACCCGGCACGACCATCAGGCAGCCGCCGATTCGGCAAAAAATCAGGAAGACGGCCAGGAAGGTCTCGGGCGTCAGCAGGGTCACGCGATCGTCCCGAGGGACTTGATCTCGACCCCGCGGGCGATCTCGAGGTGCGAGAGCACCGGCAGCGTCGGGAAGATCCGCTCGATGATCATGCGCACGTAGGGGCGCGCGTCCGGGGCGGTGACGAGGGCGAAGACGTGGGTGTCGCGCTGGCGGGCGCGGATCGCCTCGGCGGCCTCGGTGCCGAACTGCTCCACGAGGCGCGGGTCGATGTCGAACTCGATCACCTCGCCCTTGGCGTCGCGCTTGAGGCTCTGGTGGAAGGAAAGATCCCAGCGGCTGCCCAGCCGCAGCACGCAGAGCGTCCCGTCCTCCGCGAGATCGCCGCAGATCTGCTGGGCGATGCGCATCCGCACGTGCTCGGCGATCTGCTCGGCCCGGCGCGCATGCGGCGAGATCTCGGCGATCGCCTCCAGGATCAGGTGCAGGTTGCGGATCGAGACCCGCTCGGAGAGCAGCAGCTTCAGCACCGCCTGCAGGCCCGAATAGGAGATCTGCGAGGGGCAGATCTCGTCGAGCAGCCGCTTGTACTCGGGGTCCAGGCGGTCGATGAGGGCGCGCATGTCCTTGTAGGAGAGGAGATGCGGCAGGTTGTTGCGGATCACCTCGGAGAGGTGGGTGAGCAGCACCGAGATCCCGTCCACCGGCTCGAAGCCGGCGCGGCGCACCTCCGCCCCGTAGGCGTCCATCACCCACAGGGCTCGCATGCCGAAGGCGGGCTCGCGCACCTCCTCGCCCGGCACGTCGGGCACCGGGCCCTCGCCCACCACCACCAGCGCCTGGCCGGGGCGCATCTCCTGCGTCGCGGCCGCGGTGCCGTGGATGCGGATCTGGTAGCTCTTGGGCGGCAGCGAGAGGCTGTCGGAGAGCTTGATGTCCGGGACCACGAAGCCGTACTGGACCGCGAACTTGCGGCGCATCTTGGCGACTCGGTGACTCAGCTCCGCTTGGCCCCCGAGGCCCTGGGCGGAGAGATGGCGCCCGAGGCACAGCTCGATCTCGGGGGTCTTGAGGAACTCCTTCACCGAGTCGCGGCCGGCGGCCTGCTTGCGCTCCTCCTCGGCCGCGTTCCGGGCGGCTTCCACGGCGCGTTTTTCGGCCGCCCGGCGCGGGATCACCCAGGCGATGGAGCCCAGGAGCGCGCTCAGGGCCACGAAGGGCAGGAAGGGCAGCCCCGGCACCAGCGCGAACAGGAACATCAGGGCGGCCGCGACCGCGAGTGCGCGCGGATAGGCGCCGAGCTGGCCCAGCACCGCCTGCTCGGCGGTGCCGCGGGTGCCGCCCTTCGAGACGAGGAGGCCCGCGGCGAGCGACACCACGAGCGCCGGGATCTGCGAGACGAGGCCGTCGCCCACCGACAGCTTGGTGAAGACGTCGGCGGCGGTGCCGAGCGGCATGCCGTGGCGGGTCGTGCCGATGATGATGCCGCCGAAGATGTTGACCGCGATGACGATCAGGCTGGCCACCGCCTCGCCGCGCACGAATTTCGAGGCGCCGTCCATCGAGCCGAAGAAGGCGCTCTCCTCCTCCAGCTCGCGGCGGCGGCGCTGCGCCTCCTTGTCGTCGATCAGACCGGCATTGAGATCGGCGTCGATCGCCATCTGCTTGCCGGGGATCGCGTCGAGGGTGAAGCGGGCGCCCACCTCGGCGATGCGGGTCGCGCCCTTGGTGATGACGAGGAAGTTCACCGTGATCAGGATCGCGAACACCACGATGCCGATCACGAAGTCGCCGCTCATCACGAACTGCGAGAAACCCTGGATGACGTGACCCGCCGCGCCGACGCCGTTCTGGCCGTGCGAGAGGATCAGCCGCGTCGTCGCGATGCCGAGCGCGAGGCGCAGGAGCGTCGCGATCAGCAGGACGGTGGGGAAGGAGGAGAATTCGAGCGGCTTCTGGATCCAGAGCGCCACCATCAGGATCAGCACCGAGAGCGCGATCGAGAAGGCGAGCCCGATATCGATCAGGATCGCGGGGATCGGCAGGAAGAGCACCGCCAGGATGGCGACGATGCCGGCCGCGAAGCCGAAGTCGCGCTGCGATTTGCGCTCCAGCCCGATTGCCTCGACCAACGCCATCGCGACTCCCCGTCCTCGGCCGTCACCCGGGAGGGTTGTCGGGCAGCAAGCTTGCGCGAGGGTGGCCGGGGCGGTGCGACGGCCTCCGGACGGGATCGTGCCGGGGCCGGCTCAGAACCCGGTGGTGATCCGCCCGTAGGTCGCTTCCGTGAAGGCGTAGAGCTGCGTGCCGATGAACGAGCCGGTGACCAGCATCACCAGCAGGATCACCACGATCTTCGGCACGAAGGTGAGGGTCACCTCTTGGATCTGGGTGAGCGCCTGCAGGAGCGCCACCGCGATCCCCACCGCCATCGCGGCCGCGACTGAGGGGCCGGCCCCGATGATGATGGTCCAGATCGCGGCGCGGACCAGTTCGAGGGCGTCGATCTCGTTCACGCGTCCCGTCCTCCGGTCCGGGGCGTCACGCGATCACGACGCCGTTGCCCAGCAGCACCTCGCGCCCGTCCGTGAGGCGCGCGAGCGGGCCGTCGGTGGTGATCTTCACCGAGGCCACCGTGCCCGAGATGGTGCCGTCCGACGAGGTCACGGTGCGGCCGATCGCGGTGTCGGCCTGCGACAGGTAATTCGAGGACAGGATCGCGTCGAGCTTCTGGTTCGTCTTCGTGCTCTGCTCCACCTCCGAGAAGGTGGCGAGTTCGCCCATGTAATCCGTCGAATCCATCGGCTTCGTCGGATCCTGGTTCTTGAGCTGCGTGAGGAGCAGGGTCAGGAAGGCGTCCGCATTGACCGAGGAGGCGAAGCCCGAGCCGGTCTTCTTGGTCGCGGTCTGGCCGGTCGGGGCCGTTCCCTGCGAGATGTTGCTGACGTCCATCGCGTGGTCCTTTCTCGTATGGCCGGGCTTGCCGGCCCGGGCGGAATGCTCAGGCGCGCCGGCGCGCCGGCACCCGCTGCGGCGGGGCGGGCGCGCGGGCCAGAACCGCGTCCTCGGCCGGGTAGAGCCCCCGGATCAGCTTCAGCGCCTCGAACGGGCGCCCGCCCGTCACGAAGGCGAGGGCGGATTCGAGGCCCTGGCGGATCTCCGCGTTGGCGAGAGCGCCCATCAGCCCCTCGTGCAGGCGCCCGTAGAGGGCGCGCGCTTCCTCGGCCTTGGCCGGGTCGATGAGCATGATCTGGGCCGCGAAGTAGAGCTGCCGCAGGGGCGTCGTCGCCTGCTCCTGCTGGAGCACGTGGTGCTCCAGCAGGAAGGTCGCCTCGTTCAGGAGTTCGAGCGAGACCCGGCGATCGACCCGCAGCACCGCGCCGTTGACGTACACCCGCTCGCCGGCCCGGAGGGAGAGGTGCATGGCGCGGGTCATCGCAGGCCGTCGCGGATGGCCGTGTTGACGTCGATGAGCGCGGTGAGGCTGCGGCCGGGCGCGCCCAGCACCTCGCTCGCCTCGCGCATGCACCACAGGCCGATCGACACGAGATCGTTGCGCAGGGCGTCCGGGAGGCTGTTCTCGGGGCTGAGCAGGTCCTCGATCAGCACGTCCCACAGGCGCTGATGGAAGGTCACCGCCTCGCCCCGCTCCTCGAACGGGGCCTCCGCCGCGTTCGCCTTCCGCAGGAGCGCGAGCGCCCGGTCGAAGGCGGCCCGCTCCCGCTCGCGGCAGAGGTCGGGGGCGTCTTCGAGGATCTCGGAATAGGAAAAACGGTACATCGTCGATGATGCCTCGCGTGACTCACGGACCGGCCGGGCTCGCTGCCTGGGTCGCGCCGATCCCCTCAAGGGGGCTCGTCGCGCCCGCGCCCAGCCGGGCTCAACTCTCCCAGGAAAGCTTTTGCATACAGTTAACGCTCGCACATTCCCGGTTCAGAGTGAGTCGGATAGGTCACAAGAGACACTTTTGCGATGACAAACAATGTATTTTGCTAATTTTGCTCTACGCATTGTTTTTGTCGTACCAATCGGCACGGCGCCATGGCAAGGAAACTACAGGTAAGACACGAGGCTGAGCTGACGAAGTTGGGCCGTGAGCGAGTAGGACATCTGGATCTGGGTGGTCAAACGGTCGATCCGGGTCTTGGCCTCGGCCGGGTCGACGCCTTCGAGTTCGCCGATGCGGGTCGCCAGCAGAGCCTTCTGGGCGGTCATGCGGGTCTCCGCCTCCTTGATGCGGGCCTGGCTGGTGCCGAGCCCGCCCTCGATCCCGGCGACACCCGCGCTCGCCTCGCGCAGGCGCGCGGCGATCCGGTCGGTGACCACCGCCTGCGTCTCGGCCGAGAGGCTGCCGGTCCCGAGCCCCGAGGCCATCACGTAGGCCATCGCCAGGGTGCGGAACGGTGCCGCGTTGGCGGAGGCCGAGGTCTCGGCGGTCTCGTCCGGGGCGATCCGGCTCTGGATGGTTCGGCTCGACGCGTCGGACCACGTGCCGCTCCAGGCGGTCTCGGTGAACAGGCCCGCGAACGGCCCGTCGAGGAAGGCGGCCATCTGGGCCGGCGTGATCGCCGCCGCCCCGGCCGCGCCGGGATCGACCCCGAAGGCGGTCCGGAAGGCCGCCTCGACGGCGCCCCGCGCCGCGGAGGGCGGGCTGCCCGCGTAGGCCGTGAGCGGCGCCTCCTGGGCGTTGATCCCAGCGAACAGGTACTGCCCCCCGCTCGACCCGTTGAGGGTGGAGGCGAGGGTGGCGAGGCGTTCGCCCGCCGCCGTGGCGACCAGCGTGCCGCGCTGCTGGACGGTCGCGGCGAGCAGTTCCTTCAGGGTCTTGTCCGCGTCCTCCCGCATCGTGCGCAGGGCGGCCTGGGTGCCGTCGAGGCGCAGGCTCGTCAGGGCGTTGTCCTGGGTGATCGCGTCGAGATCGGTGCGCTGGCGGCGCAGCGCGAGGCTGACGGCGGTGCGGCTGCCGAGCGCGAGGCCGAGATCGGCATGCGTCCCGGTCACCACCTCCTCGTTCGCCTTGGCCAGCTCCGCCTGCAGCCGCGCGGCCCCGGTGCGGGGCGCGTTCCACAGGTTCTGGGTCGAGATGTAGCTCGTCTTCATGGCGCTCACACGGCGTTGATCAGGGTCTTGAGCATCTCGTCGATGAGGGCGATCAGCCGGGCGGAGGCGGCGTAGGCCTGTTCGAGCTTCAGCGTCTGGGCCGTCTCGTCGTCGGTGTTGACGCCGGTGGCGTTCGACAGGGCCTCGGAGGCGCGCGACAGGAGCGTCGCGTGCGCGTCCGCCGCCTCCGACGCCTCCTTGCGGCGCCCCTCCAGCCAGCCCACGGACGAGGCCGCGAAGTCCTTGAGGGAGGCCCTGCCCCGCAGGTCCGGCCCGGGATCGAAGTTCTGCGCCTGCGTCAGCGCGCCCGCCAGCGCCCGCAGGCGGTCGGGATAGGCGGTGTTGGTCCCGGCACCGGCCGGGTTCGACCGGAAGGCCGCGCCCGCCATGCCGCCGTCGCGCAGGAGGTCGACGCTGCCCCCGGCCTGCGGGTCGACCGCCGCGTTGAGCCGCAGGGCCGCCGCGAGGCCGGTGGCGGGCGGACCTGCCGGCAGGAGCGCGCTGCCCGCCTCCGTGAACAGCCCGGCCCGCTCGGTGCCGCCGGCATCGCGCTCCCGGAACGCCAGGACGAGGCCGCGGGCGATCTCGTCGAGCTGCGCCCCGTAGGCGGGGGCGGTCTCGTCGCGCAGCTGGCTCAGGCCCGCGAGCCGGCCGGACTGGATCGGCATCGGGGAGCCCGCGCCCGTGACCGAAACACCCTCGATCATCACGGCGGCGCCCGCGACCCCGGCGGCCAGCGCCGGCGTCGGCGCGAGGCTCACCCGCCGGGGCCCGCGGTCGAACAGGGGCAGGCCGGAATCGGTGTAGATCGCGACGTCGCCGCCCTCGCGCACCTGCGTGGTGATGCCGATTTCTTCCGAGAGCGAGGCCAGGATGCGGTCCCGGGTGTCGAGGTCGTCGGTGACGTCGCGGCCGAGCGCGGTGCCGGTCATCACCGCGCGGTTGGCGAGGTCGAACTGGCCCAGGAGGCCGTTGACGCGCGCCACCGATTCGGCCATGGCGCCGTCCGCCTCCTGGCGCACCGCCTGCACGGCGGCGGCACCCTCGGCGAGGCTGCGGGCGAGGTCGCGCGCCCGCTCCACGGCCCCGCGCAGCAGCACCGGATCTTCGGGCTTGTTGGCGGCCGAGTGCAGGGCGGTGCCGAGCGCGTCGAGCCGCACGGCCGGCGAGGTGCCGTTCTCGGTAGTGCCGAGGGTGCGCTGGAGTGTCTGGAGCCCGTTCAGCAGGGCGTCGCGGCCCGCGAGGTCGGAGGTCGCCCCGATCATCCGGGTGTAGAGGGCCGCGTCGCTCGCCCGCCCCACCGCGACGCGCACGCCCCCGTTCAGCGTCACCACGGAGGCGATCTTGCGCGAGTAGGACGGGTCCGAGGCCCCCGCGACGTTGCGGGAGGCAACCGCGATCTGGGCGGCGTTGGCCTGGATCGAGGACCGCGCCGTGGTGAGCGCGAGGGAGAGGCCCATCGGAGGGTTCCGCGGCTGGACGAGGGCAGGGGGCGAACGGGATCACGGGGCCCGCGGGAGCCGGTCCGGCTCCCACGGGCGTGGTGTGTTCGCGCTTC
>NZ_JBKIBX010000030.1:29344-70878 GCF_046557895.1 Methylobacterium oryzisoli
CGCGGCGCGTCAGCGCTTCAGGTTCATCAGCGTGTCGAGCATCTCGTTGCTCGTCATGAACACCTTGGAGTTGGCCGTGTAGACGGTCTGCGACTCGATCATCGCGGTCAGTTCGGTGCTGACGTCGACGTTCGACTGTTCGAGCGCCCCCGACTTGATCGTGCCGCGCCCGCCCGCCGTAGCGAACCCGACCTGCACCGAGCCTGATTCGGGCGTGGCCTCGAACACGTTGCCGGCCCGCGGCGTGAGGTTGTCGGGGCTCGCCACGTCGCCGAGCGGCACCTTGAAGGCGGCGACCCGGCTGCCGTCCTCGTAGATGGCGTAGACGGTACCGTCCGATCCGAACTCGGTTCCCTTGACGGCGCTCGCCGCGCTGCCGTTGGCTTGGCCCTTCAGGTCGTAGGCAGCCGCGAGCTGGGTGACGCCCGACATGTCGAGGGCGACCGAGCGGCCGCCAAGGGTGATGGTCGCGGTGCCGGCCGAGGTCAGGCGGCCGTCCGCCCCGAAGGTCAGCGCCGTCGACCCGGCGAGCGGCGTCGCCGGGAAGCTGGCGGGATTGGCCGAGTCGTAGATGCTCGCCGACCACGTGTTGGCGGCGGTCTTGGTGAGATAGACGTCGAGGATGACCTTGCGGCCCTGGGGGTCGTAGGTCGCGAGCTGCGTCTTCTTGCTGTAGGCCGTGCCCGCGGGCGGCGCCGTGCCGGCCGGGATCGCCGGCGCGTCGGCCGGGAGGTTGCCGGTGATCTCGCCCTGCGTCGAGGGCTTGGCCTGCATCCCGAGCGAGGCCAGATTCACCGGGACGAGGCCGTCGAAGGTGTTGAGCGTCGGGGTCGGCTCGCCGTTGGCGAGGCTGTAGCCCATCAGCGTGAAGCCGCCCGCATTGACGAGGTTGCCGGTGGGGCCGTCGACCACGAAGTTGCCCGCGCGGGTGAGGTAGGGGCGGTTGCTGCCGTCCTGCACCACGAAGAAGCCCTTGCCCTGGATGGCGAGGTCGGAATTCGACGTGGTGGCCGCGATCGGCCCGTCATCGCCGATCGACCGCCGCAGGACGGTCTCGACGGCGCCCGAGTTGTAGACGCCGCTGTCGGAGCCCTCGATCAGCAGCGAGGAGAACTCGGTGGAGGTGCGCTTGTAGCCGGTGGTGCTGGAGTTCTGGACGTTCTCCGAGATGGTACCGATCCGGTTCGACTGCGCGTTCATGCCGGACACGCCGGTCCGGAGCACGCCAAAGAGACTCATGCTGCTGCCTCGAAGGTGGGAGCGTTGGGACGCACTAGACGGAAGGTGGCTTGCGCGGGGCTTGGATGGCGGCCGGGCCGGGGTCCGGCGGCCTCACGCGCGCAGCGCCTGGGCGAGTTCGAGGAAGGCGTCGCGGCTCGGCGCCCCGCCGGGCTCCTGGCGCAGCGCCTCGTAGATGCGCGGCACGAGCCCGACGGCCTGGTCGAGGTCGGCATCGGTGCCGGCCCGGTAGCCACCCATCAGGCGCAGGTCCCGCGTCTCCTCGAAGCGCGCCATCATCCCCTTGAGGCGGCGCACGAGTTCCCGCTGCTCGGGGGACCAGACGTGCTCGGCCAGCCGCGAGATCGAGCCGAGCAGGTCGATCGCCGGGTAGCGGCCCTGGTCGGCGATGGCCCGGTCGAGGACGATGTGGCCGTCGAGCGTGCCCCGGATGCTGTCGGCGACCGGATCGTTGTGGTCGTCACCGTCCACCAGCACCGAGAAGATTCCGGTGATGCTGCCCTGGCCGTCGCCGCCGGGGCCGGCCCGTTCGAGGAGCCGGGGCAGGTCGGAGAAGACGCTCGGCGGGAAGCCGCGCGCCACCGCAGGCTCGCCCGCCGCCAGCGCCACGTCGCGGGCGGCATGGGCGTAGCGCGTTACCGAATCGACGATGAGCAGCACCGCCTCGCCCCGGTCGCGCAGGTGCTCGGCCACCGCCATCGCGACCTTGGGCGCTTGGCGGCGCATCATCGGGCTCTCGTCTCCCGTGGAGACCACGATCACGGCGCGCGCGCGGCTCCCGGCCAGCGGTCCGTCGAGGAACTCGCGCACCTCCCGGCCGCGCTCGCCCACCAGCGCCACCACCACGCTGTCGAAGCCCTCGGCGCCCGCCAGCATCGCCAGCAGGGTCGACTTGCCGACGCCCGACCCCGCGAAGATGCCGATGCGCTGGCCGGCGCAGAGCGGCGTGAACAGGTCGATCGCCCGCACGCCGGAGCGCAGGGGCTGGCGCAGCCGCGCCCGGCCCATCGCGGCGGGCGGGTCGGCATCGAGCGGCACCGGAGCCGGCCCCGGGGTGAGCGCCCCGGCCCCGTCGATCGGCCGGCCGAGGGCGTCGATGACGCGCCCTTTCCACGCGGGATCGGGACGCAGGGCCGCGGCGCCGAGCCGGAAGGCGCGCGTGCCGATCCCCGCCTCGATGCGGGCCTCGAAGGGCTTGAGGGTGGCGCCCGCGGCATCCACCCGCACCACCTCGCCGATCTGCACGCGGCCACCCGCCTCGAAGCCCATGCGGTCGCCGAGCCGCACGAAGGGCGCGACACCCCCGACCCGGCAGGCGCTGGCCGTGACCTCGCGGATCGGGCCGCCCACCCGCACGAGCGGCACCTCGGCGCGGGCCGCCGCCAGGGCGGCGTCGAGGCGCGAGAGGGCGTCGGCAGGGGACTCGCAAGGGATCTCGGAAGGGGTTTCCACGCGTCAGCTCGCCGAGCCGAGGGAGCGGATGGCGCTCTGCAGCGAGGATTCCGATTCCGCGACCGTCGTGGCGGCGTTGTCGAAGGCCCGCTGGATGCCGATCAGCTTGGTGAGTTCGAGCACCGGGTTCACGTTGGCGCCCTCGATATGGCCCTGGATCACGCCCAGCCGGCTGAAATCCTGCACCGGACGGGCCGGCTGGCTCGACGCCACCGCGCCACTCGCCGCGCGGGTCAGGCTGCTCGTCGCGTCGATGGTGAACAGGCCCACCGCGCCCACTTGGTTGCCGTTCTGCTGGATGCTGCCGTCGCGGCCGATCACCGGCGGGCCGGCCAGGGGATCGAGCAGGATCGGCGATCCGCCCGGATCGAGGATCGGCTGGCCGGCCACGCTGCGCAGGCGGCCGTTCGCGTCCATCGTCATGCGCCCGTCGCGCGTGTAGAGCGGCCCCTTGGGCCCTTGCACGGCGAGCCACGCGTCGCCCTGCACCGCCACGTCGAGGGGCGCGTCGGTGCGGATCGTCGGGCCGGCGCGGCGCGAGATGTAGCTGTCGCCCGCGGTGGCGAAGGCGACCGGTCCGGTCTTCGACCCGGCGAGGATCTGCTCGAACTTGGTCTCCTCGGCGCGGAAGCCCGCCGTCGCCGCGTTGGCGACGTTGTGCGCCACGGTGGTGAGGCGTTTTTCCAGGGCCATCTGCGCGGAGAGCGCGACGTAGAGTCCGGTCTGCATGGCGAGAGGATCGTCCGACGGAGGGGTCACCGGTTCGTCGCAGACAATGCGACGCTATCGAAAGCGTGGGGCAGGCGCCGATCGCCGCGCGACCGGAGCCTGCCCTAGAGTCTCGCCCGGCTGCGCTGCAGGCCGAGCAGCAGCGCGGCGTCGCTCCCGCCCCCCGAGAACAGGGCGGTGACGGGCGAGTCGCCGGCGTTGTTCTGCGCGTCCCAGATCGCCGCGAAGCGGCGCACGAAGGCCTCCACCTTGGCCGGGTCCCTGAAGCTCGCGACGTCGATCTTGGCGGAGATCAGCGCCGCGCGCCGGGCAAGGGATTCCTGCGTCGCCGCGCCGCTCGTGGCGGGAAGGCCGATCACCGTGTTGGCGACCTGACTGAGCGCGGGGTCGCCCAGGATGTCGTAGGCGCTCTTCAGGCCGGAGGCCTGCCGGGCGAAGTAGAGGGCGAGGCGCACGCCCGTATCCTCGACGCCCGCATCGGTCTCCAGGGTCTGGCGCAGGTAGGCGTCGGTGACGGCCTTGGCCTTCGCGTCCGGCGCGAGACCGGTGCCGAAGCCGATGTCGAGCGCGGTCTGGTCCTGGCCCGAGAGCGGCAGGTTGCGCACGGCGAGCGTGCGGATGGTGCCGCCCGCCGGATACGGCGAGATCACGGTGTCCGCCGTGACGATCTCGGTCCCGGTGAAGCCTCTGGTCTCCATGAACAGGCGGCCGGACACGCCGATGCCGACTTGGACCAGCCCCTTGAGCCCGGCCTCGCCGGAGGCCTCGATCTGCGCGTTGATCGCCGCGACGAGCTCGGTCGGCGACACCCGGGAGATGACTTCGGCGGAGGGAGCGAGGGAGGCCTTGTTCAGCACGATCGTGACCGACTTGGTCGTGCTGGCGTCGAGCCGCGAGGAGATCGAGAAGCGCACCTCGGCGGTGCCCGAGAAATCGAAGGTCTCGGGCAGGACGACCCCGCCGTTGAGCTGTGCGGGCGTGCCGGCGAGGAGCCCGGCATTGGCTTCGCTCGTGGCCGTGATCGTCTTGTCGGCGCCGGTCGCGCTCGCTCCCGTGGCGAAGTCGAAGGCCCGCGCGAAGGCGACGTAGCGGGCATCGGCGAGGCGGTTGGCGAAGCTCGCCGGCGAGGCGGAGCCCTCCGTCAGCACCTTGCGCATCAGCGCCTTGGCGTAGGTCATCTCCTCCAGGCCGTACGCCTTCATCGCGTAGGTGTAGAGGCGCGTGTCCTTCATGAAGTCGTCGATCGACTTCACCTTGCCGATATTCGCCTGGAAGTAGGCGGTGTCGCGCGCGATCACGGGATCGGCGGCCTTGCGCTTGAGCGAGGCGCCGAGATCGCGGGCGATGAGCTGGTAATTGGTGAGGGTCGAGGCCATGCGCGGTCTCCTGGGGCGGGCTTAGGGAGCCACGCTTGCCTCGGGCTTGTCGGGGAGGGCGGTCACGGCCCGGCGGCGATGATGGTCTGCGAGGTGACGACGACCCAGCCGGTTCCGGCCGGCAGGATCGACAGGACCCGCCCGGCCCCGGGCAGCTCCGTGCCGGGGACGGCCTGCAGCGTGCGCCCGGCCCCCTCGATCAAGGCGACGCCGCCCGCCACGGCCTTCAGCCGGTAGCGGTGCTCGGCCGGTCCGGCATCGGGGCGGGGCGGGGCGGCGGGGGGCGGCGCCTCGGGCAGGGAGCCGGTGATCATCGGGTCGAGATCGGTCAGATCGTCCTGTGCCGCGACACCCTTCTTCCAGGCCATCGGCCCGATTCCGGCCGGCACCACGGCGCGCACCGCGTAGGGGCGCACGCCCCCGGCGATGGTCACGGCCGCGAAGCTGCCGGACACGAGCGCGAGGGACGCGACGAGGGCGAAGGCCGTCCGTTCCGCCGCGGCGTCGCGCGCACGGCGCAGCAGCGCGGCGGCGGTGAGCGGCGAGTCGCGCTCCGGCACGGGCGCCCGCGGCGAGGGGCGGGGAGGGCGCCGAGGGGAGGACGGGAGGGAGGACATGGCCGCCGGAACCGTGGTTCGGGAACGAAGCGGGGGATCAGCGAGGGATGAGCGGATCGGGTGAAGGTCGCGTTAACCCTGTGCGGCTACCTCTGCGGGCGGGCGAGGCCGCACGCAGCCCGTCGGCAGGATGGCAGCACGGCAGGCGGGCATGGACGCGCAGACCACGCAGAGGACCGGGACGGCGCGCGATCCGCTGGCCGGGCGGCGCCACCGGGTGATGCTCCAGGGCCGCGCCCAGATCGCTCCCGACCACTTGGTCCCGTGCGTGGTGCGCGACCTCTCCCGCGCGGGGGCCAAGATCCGCATCGAACGAACCCTGCCGCTGCCGGAGCGCTTCGCCCTCTACATCGCCGGGCACGACCTGCGCAGCGTCTCGGCGGCGCTGCGCTGGCGGCGCGGGGATTTCGCGGGCGTGGCCTTCGCGGATCCGCCAGAGGGCGAGCCTGAGGGGCACCTGCGTCAGCCGACGAAGCTGTAGCCGACCATGCGCTTGGCATCGATCGGATCGCGGCCGAGCCGCATCCGCAGCTTCTTGCGCAGCTTGCTGACGTGGCCCTCGACCACGCTCTCCTCGACGTCGCTCGCGAGATCGCCGTAGACCGCCGCGAAGATCTGGCTCTTGGTCAGCCAACGACCGCGGTTGCGGGCGAGGTATTCGAGGATGTGGCGCTCGCGCCGGGGCAGCATCATGCTGTCGCCGTCGACCTCGGGGTCGCGTCCGTCGAAGTGCACCACGAGGCGCTCGGCCTGCTGCGGGGCGGCCACCCGCGTCTCGGCCCGGTTCATGCGGCGGCGGATGGCCTCGGCCCGGGCGAGGATCTCGCGCACGTGGACGGGGCGGCGCACCACGTCGTCGATGCCGGCGGTGAAGAGGTCAAGGGTCTGGGCCAGGGACCGCGTCTCGCTGAGCGCGATGATTGGCGCCTGCGTCAGCCGGCGGATCGTCGCCGTGTGGGCGGCGCGCTCGCCGCACTCGCCGAGCAGGAAGCCGTCTACGTCCCGGACGTCGCCCTCGGCATGCGCGCCGAGCCAGGCGCCGAACTCACCCGCGCCCACGCCGCGCGAGGCCACACCCTGTTCGCTGAACCCCGCCACGTATTCAGCGGCAACCCCCTGCCGCTCATCGACGACGATGTACATTCCCGCTGCCCCCGGAGCCTCTTCGAGACTTGAGATGCCTCCGGAGCCTCGCCTGTTCTTCGGCGTTCCCGGTTCCGGAGGAAGGACGACGCGCCGGACCCGCTGCGTTGCCGGCCTGGACCTGTCGAGATCTTCAGGCGGCCGATGACGCGCGGGATGACGCGACGTCCCCTCTTTCGCGTGGCGTGGTTAATTAATGGTTAACGATGCGACCCGGGCCTTAACAGGCGCGACACCGGCAGTCCCTTGCTCGGACAGGTGCTGCAAATCGGCAGCACATCGTGGCCTCCTGACCCTGCGACGGCAGCGGCAGTCCCGATCGGATAGCGTGCGGGACGCCTCGCAGGAACGACGAATAGGGTCGCGCCCGTCGACAACATCGCGACATCGTTCGAAAGACTTATGCCCTTGGTCTGATCCGAAGACATCGGCCGCGGACGCGACCCTTGCCTCGTCGGCATTCCGGGCCGCCTGCTCTCAGCATGACAAGAAATTGATTGACTTAGATCGGCCATTTTGGCCTAATCCGAGCAATGGGGAGGGTCTGTATGATGTTGTCGCGCATCCTGATCACCCTGATCATTGCCTGCCAAGCTGGTGAGGTCGCTGCGGAAGCCAGCCGTTATCATGGTCTGTGCGAGGCATCCGCCGCTGCATACCTCGATGAGAAGCGCTTTGCGGTTGCCAGCGATGAGACCAACCGCATCCTGATCTATGAACGCGGCAGACCGGAATGGATTGACGTCGTCGATTTCGAGGAGTTTACGGGACTCGACAAATCCGATCTTGAAGGCGCCGCCGTGGTCGGCAAGCGCATCTATTGGATCAGTTCCCATTCCTTTAACAAGGACGGCGAGGACAAGCCGAAGCGCAAGCTGCTGTTTGCGACCGACATCACGGGATCCGGCAGCGCCTCGCCCCTCAAGCCGGTCGGCAAGGCGTACGGAGCCCTGCGCGACCCGCTCGCGAAGGCGGCGATGCTCAAACCCGCCGAGATCGATATCGAGGGCTTGGCAGCCGCGCCTGGCGGCGGCCTGTTCATCGGGTTCCGCAGTCCCTTGCAGGACAAGAAGGCGCTCGTCGTGCGCCTCGACAACCCGGGCGGCGTCATCGACGCGGGCGAGGAGCCGCGCTTCTCGCCCCCGCAGGCTCTGGATCTCGGCGGCAGGGGCATCCGCAGCCTGGAGCGTGTCGACGGCACGGGTTCGTACCTGATCGTCGCGGGCCCGGTCTTCGACGCCGCGGGCGGCTTCGCGCTCTACCGGTGGTCAGGCAAGGACGGCGCACCTAAACTGATCGAAGGCGACCAGTTCGACAAATTGATACCCGAGGCCTTGCTGGCCGTTCCCGGCACCTCGACCGTGCAGGTGCTCAGCGACGACGGCAAGGGCTGCGCCGGCAACGACGAGAAAGCGCCGCGCGCCGAAAACACCTTCCGCAGCATCGACATCGACGTGAAGCCCTGAAGGCCCGCGGAGCCCAGAATGCGGCTCCGTCGCGGGACGATCCGGGCTGCCGAGGCCGGCTCAGGGCCGCTCTCAGGGCGCCTTCTGCCAGCCGCTGCGGCCCTCGCCGAGACCGTGCATGCGATAGTGCACCAGCGGGTTGATGCCCGCCGCCGCGACGTCCGGGTTGGCCGAGAGATAGCCCGAGGTGCTGAACTGCGCGGAGGGATCGCGCCCCTCCTTCCAGCCGAAGACGAGGTAATGCTCGAGCGGGTCGCAGCCGTGCGCCGCGACGTCCGGATAGGTGTCGAGATAATAGACCGGGTCGAAGCCGCCCATCGCCCAGGACGCGCGGGACAGTGCGGCGGATTTCGGCTTGCGGCCCAACAGGGAGATCATCGGCTCACTTTCATCCGGCTGTGCTGCGTAGCCCCGGCTTGCTGAACGGGCTCTGACTGAATGGGCCCGATCCCGCCGCGTGGCCATGCGGTTCGCGTTCGCCCCCGGCCATCACCGTAGGGCAGATGCGGGCGGCAGACCATACGCACGAAGGACGCGCGGCTCCGGCCCGTTCCAGCCCGAGCCTTCCCTGCGCAGGGAGCCCTGCCGGTTCATTGCGGCCGAGGTGAGGCGGCTGGGCGCGATCCGCAACGCGCGCCGTTCAGGTCGGCGGCGTGCCGTTGGCGGTCAGGACCGCCCCCGCGAGGTAGAGCGAGCCGCAGATCAGCACCCGCGGCGGGCGTTCCCAGGCCCGGTTCTCCAGGGCGACGAGCGCGGCCTCGATGCTCGGGGCGGTCTCCGCCGCGAGGCCGACGGAGGCGGCGATCGCCGCGACCTCCTCGGCCGGCCGGGCCGCGATCTGGCTGCCGATCGGCACGGCGACCACGAATCGGGCGAGGCCCACGAAGTTGCGCAGGAAGCCCTCCGCGTCCTTGGTGCCGAGGAGCCCGGTCACGAGGACGAGGGGCGCGTCGCCGCGCTCCTGCAGGTCGGCCATCGCGGCGGCCAGGATGCGCCCGCCATCGACGTTGTGGCCGCCGTCGAGCCAGAGTTCGGCGCCCGCCGGCATCAGGCCGGCGAGGCGTCCGCGGCTCAGGCGCTGCAGGCGCCCCGGCCAGTCCACCTGGGTCAGGCCGGTCTCGTAGGCCGCCGTGCCGAGATCGCCGAAGCCGGCCGCCCGCAGGGCCGCGATCGCCGTGCCGGCATTGACGATCTGGTGGCGCCCGGCGAGGCGGGGGCGCGGCAGGTCGAGGAGACCGTCCTCGTCCTGGTAGACGAGGCGCCCGTGCTCCTCGTGGACCGAGAAATCCTGGTTGCCGACCAAGACCGGCGCGGCCCGCACCGCCTCCGCGCGGGCGCAGAGCACCCGGTCCGCTTCCGGGTAGTCCTGCGGGGCGATCACGGCCGGGCAGCCGCGCTTGAAGATGCCGGCCTTCTCGGTCGCCACCGCCTCGACCGTGTCGCCGAGGTACTCGGCGTGGTCGCGCCCGATCGGCGTCACCACCGCGGCGGCCGGCTGATCGATCACGTTCGTGGCATCGACCCGCCCGCCGAGCCCGACCTCCAGCAGCAGCACGTCCGCCGGGCACTCGGCGAAGAGCATCAGGGCCGCGGCGGTGGTGATCTCGAACACCGTGATCGGCTCGCCCGCATTGGCGGCCTCGCAGCGCGCGAAGGCCTCGGCGAGACGGTCCTCGGGGACGTAGCGGCCGCCGCCGACCCGCCCCAGGCGGATGCGCTCGTGGAAGCGCACGAGGTGGGGGGAGGTGTAGACATGGGCCGCCAACCCGCCCGCCTCCAGGATCGCCCGCATGGTGGCGATGGTCGACCCTTTGCCGTTCGTGCCCGCCACGTGGATGACCGGCGGCAGCCGCCGCTCCGGGTGGCCGAGCGCCGCGAGCAGCCGCTGGATGCGACCGAGCGACAGGTCGATCGTGCGCGGGTGTAGGGCCAGGAAGCGCGCCATCAGCGCGTCTGAGGACTCCATCGGTCGGTCTGTCTCGCAGTGGCGGAGCGAAGAAACGCGCTATCGGCCCGATCGCCGATCAGGTCCAGATGCGGATCACACCCAAGCCATCCCAACCCGTTTCGAGCGACACGACGGCGAGGTTCTCGATCAGGGCCTGGGCGACGATCATCCGGTCGAAGGGATCAGAGTTGCCGAATTCCAGCAAGCCCGACTTGAGGGCGTGGGCTGCCGTGATCGATCATTCCGCCAGAGCAGGGCATGGGTGATGATAAGGAGCCTCAAGGCTCTTCCCAACAGCGCAGATCCTCGTCGGTGAGCGGATCGAAGAAGGATTCGCCGATTCTGAACCGGCCCGCGAGAGCCCCGAACGGACGCGGCGACGCCTCGCGGCTCTCGGGCGCGGCGTGGCGTTCGGGCAGAGCCGGGGAGGCGCCCGCTTCCTGCAAAGCCGCCGCGATGCGCCGCAGGTCATCCGCGAGATCGTGCAGGGCCGGGCCGGGCGCCTCGACGCCGGTTCCGTGGTGCCCGTGCTGCTTCTCGTCCATCATGGCGGCAAGTTGGTCGGGTCCGCCCCGCTTTGCAACGCCGGGCGACCGCGATCCGGATGGCCTATGCCGGCACCGGCTCCGTCCCGGCCGCCACCTCCGCCGGGGCCTGCATCAGCAGCCCGCACAGCCGCGCGATGGTCGCGCGCAGGTCGCGGCGGTGCACGACCTGGTCGATCATGCCGTGCTCCTTCAGGTACTCGGCCCGCTGGAACCCGTCCGGCAGCTTTTCGCGGATCGTCTGCTCGATCACCCGCGGGCCGGCGAAGCCGATCAGGGCGCCGGGCTCGGCGAGGTGGATGTCGCCCAGCATCGCGTAGGAGGCGGTGACGCCGCCCGTGGTCGGGTTCGTCATCACCACGAGGTAGGGCAGGCGCGCGGCGTTGAGGCGGCGCACCGCCACGGTGGTGCGCGGCATCTGCATCAGCGACAGGATGCCCTCCTGCATCCGCGCGCCGCCCGAGGCCGCGAACAGCACGTAGGGCGTGCGCTTGTCGAGGGCGGTCTCGGCGCCGCGCACGAAGGCCTCGCCCGCCGCCATGCCGAGCGAGCCGCCCATGAAGCTGAAATCCTGCACGGCGAGCGTCATCGGCAGGCCGCTGACGCGGCCGAAGCCGATCTTGAAGGCGTCCGTCATGCCGGTCTTGGCGCGGGCGTCCTTGAGGCGGTCGACGTAGCGCTTCTCGTCGCGGAATTTCAGCGGATCGGTCGCCACCTCGGGCAGCGGCACGTCGAGCCACGTGCCCTGGTCGAACATCATCTTGAGCCGCTGCTGGGCGGTCATCCGCAGATGATGCTCGGAGCCCGGGATCACGAAATGGTTGGCCTCCACCTCCTTGTGGAAGACCATCTGCCCCGTCTCCGGACATTTCACCCAGAGGTTTTCGGGGGTCTCACGCTTGAACAGCGTCTTGATCTTCGGACGAACGACTTCCGAGATCCAGTTCATCGGCTCGACCTTCATGGCCGTCTCCTCACGCCGCCTGTCCGTTGCGTCCCTCGCGCACGCCGGCCGCGAGGTCGCGCACGAGGGCCGTCACCGCCGACACGCTGCCGGAGGTCGCCCGGCCGTCGAGGTCGAGCGAGCGGGCGAGCGCGTCCACGAGGGCCGAGCCCACCACCACGCCGTCGGCGGCGCGGGCGATGGCCGCGGCATGCGCCGCGGTCTTGACGCCGAAGCCGACCACCACCGGCAGGTCGGTCCGTGCCCGGATGCGGGCGACCGCCTCCGCCACCTCGCTGAAATCCGGGGTCGCCGCGCCGGTAATGCCGGTGATCGACACGTAGTAGACGAAGCCCGCGGTGTTCGCGAGGACGGCCGGCAGGCGCTGCGCGTCCGTGGTGGGCGTGGCGAGGCGGATGAAGGCGAGGCCGGCCGCCCGGGCCGGCAGGCACAGCTCGTCGTCCTCCTCGGGCGGCAGGTCGACGACGATCAGGCCGTCGATCCCGGCCGCCAGCGCGTCCGCGAGGAAGCGCGCGACGCCGTACGTGTAGAGCGGGTTGTAGTAGCCCATCAGGATCAGGGGCGTTTCTCGGTTCTCCTCCCGGAAGCGGCGCACGAGATCGAGGGTCTTGGTCACGGTCTGGCCGGCCTTGAGCGCGCGCAGGCCCGCCGCCTGGACCGCCGGGCCGTCCGCCATCGGGTCGGTGAAGGGCAGGCCGAACTCGATGACGTCCGCCCCGGCCGCGGGCAGCGCCCGCAGCACGGCGAGAGAGGTCTCGGGATCGGGATCGCCCGCCATCACGTAGGTGACGAGGGCGGCGCGCCCATCCGCGCGGCAACGGGCGAAGGTGTCGGCGAGGCGGGTCGTCATCTCATGATTCCTCGGGCGTCCCGGGCGGTCCGGCCCGTCGCGCGGCCGCCGAGCGGCCAGGCAGCACGCCGCGCTACACCATCAGGCGCGCGAGGTGAAGCCGCCGGATTCCCGCGCCGCCTCCCGCACCCCGTCGAGGGTCAGGATGCCTTCTGCCCCCTCGATCACGGCTGCCGCGGCCCCGCTCGCCAGGAGGAGCGTCAGGGCGTCCTTCAGCGAGGCGTCGGCGGGCAGGCGCGGCGCCTGCGCCTGCGCCCCCGCTTGGCAGGCCGCGCGGGCGGGGATCAGCGCGAGGCGCCGCAGCAGCCGGTCGCCGCCCACGAACTCCGCCGCGAAGGCATCGGCTGGCTGAGCGAGCAGGGTCTCCGGCGGGTCCGCCTGGACGAGGCGGCCCGCCCGCATCAGCGCGACGCGATCGCCCATCCGCACCGCCTCGTCGATGTCGTGCGTCACCATCAGCACGGTCTTGCCGAGCCGGCGCAGGATGGCGCGGATCTCCCCCTGGAGGCGCCCGCGCACCAGCGGATCGACCGCGCCGAACGGCTCGTCCATCAGCAGCACCGGCGGATCGGCGGCGAGCGCCCGGGCCACCCCGACGCGCTGGCGCTGGCCGCCCGACAGCGCGTCCGGCCGTCGGTCGCGGAAGGCGGCGGGGTCGAGCCCGACGAGGTCGAGCATCGCGTCGACCCGCTCGGCCACGCGCCGGGCCGGCCAGCCGAGCAGGCGCGGCACCGTGGCGACGTTCTGAGCGACGCTGTAATGGGGAAACAGCCCGATCCCCTGCAGCACGTAGCCGATCCGGCGCCGGAGCCCGATGGGGTCGAGCCCCGCCACGTCCTCGCCCGCCACGCACACCCGTCCGGCGCTCGGCACGACGAGGCGGTTGACCATGCGCAGGGTCGTCGATTTGCCGCAGCCGGACGGGCCGATGAGGACGCAGGTGCTGCCCTCGGCCACCGCGAGGTCGAGCCCGTCCACCACCGGCCGGTCGACCCCCGGATAGGACTTGGCGACGCCCTCGAAGCGGATCATGCCCGCGGGCCGCGCCTCAGCACCCGGAGCAGATCGAGCCGAGGGTGCGCTTCATGCGCTTGTCCCACGCCTTGTCGCGGTCGGCGGCCTTGCGGGCCGCGGCGGCCGCCTCCTTGTTCACGGCATCCCTGCGGGCGCTCGCCTGCGCCGCGGTGGGGGCCGGGGCCGGCGCAACGGCGTCCGGGCGGGGCTGGCGCCGGCCCGGCGCGCCGGCGGCGGCGGGCGGCGGCGAGAGGCCGGGCGGGCTCCCGGTGGTCGGCTGTTGCTGCACGAGGCCCGGCGGGCTCTCGGGCGTCGGCTGCTGCGCGTGGACGAGACCCGGCAGGGCCGCGAGCCCGAGGCCGATGATGGCCTTGGCGAGAGAATGACGCATGATCTCGGCTTCTTCCTCGGGCGGAGCGCCGCGGAACTGGGGTATTCATCCTACTGGCATGTCGCCCCCAGGGCCAGCGGTGGACCCGGCAAACAGCCCCTCGATCCAGGCCGCCACCGCGCGCACGGCCGGCGCGTCCGCATCCTCCGGGTGGCCGATGAGGTAGACCGGCCGGCTCACCGCCGGACCGTCCCCGAGGCGCCGCAGCCGCGGATCGCCCGCCGCCATCACGTCGGGCAGCACGCTGCGCACCCCGCCCGCCAGCGCGAGGCGGCGCAGGGTCTCCAGCCGCGAGGCCCGGTGCCGCGGTCCGGGGCGGCCCGCCTGACGCTCGGCATGGCGGACCTCCGGAAGGTGGCCCTGCGCCGCGTCGAGCGCCGCCCAGGGCAGGCGCTCCGGCGCGGCCGCGCCGGCCGCCGCGTAGACGCCGTAGTCGAGGCGGCCGATCTCGCGGGCGCCCGGATGCGGCGCGGTGAGCGGCCCCAGGCGCACCGCGAGGTCGGCCTCCCGTCGGGTGAGGCTGAGGTTGCGGTCCTCGGCGATCAGTTCGAGCCCGAGGGCGGGGCGGTCGGCGACGAGGCGCGGCGTGGCGGGGGCGAGGAGGTGGTCGCACAGCACCGCCACCGCAGTCACCCGCACCACGCGCCAGCCCGGGCCGTCCGCCGCCTCGGGGTCGCGGCGCAGGGCCGCGCCGGCCTCGCGCAAAGCCCGCTCCGCGGTCTCCAGGCCCGGCAGGAGGTCGCGGCAGGCCTGGGTCGGGACGAGAAGCCCGCCGGCGCGGCCCAGCAGCGGGCGCCCGAGATCCGCCTCAAGCCGCCGCACCCGCCGCCCGGCGGTCGTCGCGTCGACCCCGAGCAGGGCCGCGGCCGTCGAGAGCCGGCCCGTGCGCGCCACCGCGAGCAGGGTCCGCCACGCCTCCCAATCCTCCATCGATCGCCCCCGGCAGGAGCTGCATCCATGCAGCTCTCGCGCCGGATCTTGCCGCTGGTCGGGCACGAATGCACGTGGCACCTCTTGCGCACACACCGGAATGGAGCCGAGCCGTGAGCGAACCCAGAACCCTGCTGCAGATGGCGGGCGCCTCCCTCGACCCGCCGCACCTCGCCGACGCGGTGCTGGTCGTCATCGACGCGCAGGGCGAGTACGCGCCCGGCGGCGGCCTGCCGCTCTACGGTTTCCTCGCGGCGCTCGCGCGGTGCACGGACCTGCTGGAGGCCGCCCGGGCGGCCGGCGCCCCCGTGCTCCACGTGGCGCACCGGGGCCGCAGCGGCGGATTGTTCGACCGCGAGGGCCCGGGCGGCGCGATTCGCCGCGAGGCCGCGCCCGCGCCCGGCGAGCCGGTGGTTGAAAAAACGCTCCCCAACGCCTTCGCGGGCACCGACCTGCAGGAGCACCTCGCGGCGCTGGGGCGGCGGGAGCTCGTGCTCGCGGGCTTCATGACGCACAATTGCATCAGCTCGACCGCCCGAGCCGGGCTCGACCTCGGCTACCGCGTGACGGTGGCGAGCGACGCCACCGCGACCCGCGCCCTGCCGGACCCCCTCGGCGGCCCGCCGCTCTCGGCCGCCGAGGTGCGGCGCGCGGCGCTGGCGGGCCTCGCGGACCGCTCCGCCCTCGTCGTGACCACGGCCGCGCTCCTCGCCGCCTGAGCGCTCGCGCTGGCGGGCGAAGGCCCTATGATGGGCCGGACCACGCCCGCGACGGAAGCCCGGATGAGCGCCAGCCGCAAGCCGCCCCACGGCGTCGATCGCCGCCGGATGGTCGCCGACGCCCTCGACCGGCTGGCGCCGCGGCTGCCGGAGTTCGAATCCGAGGCGATCCTCGACCGGGCGCTCGCGAGCCCGGGCCTGCGGGGCGCGGCACCCGAGACCGCGGCCTGGCTCGGGATGGTGGCCTATGCCCGGCACGTCTTCACCGAGTACGACGCGCTCCTGGACGAGGGCTACGACCAGGACAGCGCGCGCCATTTCGTGCTCGACGACCTCAACGCCGTCCTGGCGGAGTGGGGCGTGAAGCGGCGCATCGGCGAGGAAGCGGAGGAGGCGTGAGGCGCGGGCGCGCGAGCGCGGCCGTCCCTATATAGGGAGGGCACCCGTGTGCTCCCGCACCCCCTCCCAGAAGCCCCCCTCATGAGTGTCGCGGTCGCCGAAATCCTGATCCCGCTCGCCCTCGACACGGCCTACAGCTACGCCGTGCCGGCCGGGCTCGACCTCGCCGAGGGCGACGTGGTGCAGATCCCGCTCGGGCCGCGCGAGACGGTCGGCGTGGTCTGGTCTCTGCGCGAGGGAGCCTCGGGCGGCAACCTACGGCGCGTCACCGCCAAGGTGACGGACGAGGGCCTGCGGCCCCCGCTGCGCCGCCTCGTGGACTGGATCGCCCGCTACACCCTGGCGCCGAAGGGCTCGGCACTGGCGATGGCGCTGCGCCTGCCGGAGGAGGGGGCGCGCACCGAGATCGCCCGGATCGGGGTGCGGGCGACGGGCGCGGCCCCGAGCCGGATGACACCCGCGCGGGCCAAGGTGATCGCCGTGGCGGCGGACGGGGCGGTGCGCGGCAAGCGGGCGCTCGGACTGGAGGCCGGGGTGAGCGCGAGCGTGGTCGAGGGGCTGATCGACGACGGAGTGCTCGAAACCGTGGCGCTGGCGCCCGAGCGCGTCGCGGAGCCGCCCGATCCCGACCATCCGCACGCGCCCCTCTCGGGGCCACAGGGCGAAGCGGCGGCGGCGCTGATCAGCACCCTCACGGCGCCCGCGCCCGACGGCACGGCCGGGGAGGGGGGCGTGACCCTCCTCGAAGGCGTGACCGGCGCGGGCAAGACCGAGGTCTACTTCGAGGTCGTCGCCGAGGCGGTGCGCCGGGGCGTGCAGTCGCTCGTGCTGATGCCAGAGATCGCGCTCACGGCCCAGTTCCTCGACCGGTTCGCGGCGCGGTTCGGGGTGCGGCCGGCCGCGTGGCACTCGGGCATCGGCGGGCGGCGGCGCGAGCGCATCCGGGCCGGGGTCGCGGCGGGCGAGATCCCGGTGGTGGTGGGCGCGCGCTCGGCCCTTTTCCTGCCCTTTCGCACGCTCGGCCTCGTCGTCGTCGACGAGGAGCACGAGGCCGCCTACAAGCAGGACGACGGCGTCTGCTACCACGCCCGCGACATGGCGGTGGTGCGCGCCAAGCTCGAGAACGCCGCCGCGGTCCTGGCCTCGGCCACGCCCTCCATCGAGACGCGGGTCAACGCCGCGCGCGGGCGTTACCGCCGGGTGCTCCTGCCGGAGCGCTTCGGCGGCCGGCGCCTGCCCGAGATCGCGGCCGTGGACATGCGCCGCGAGGCGATGCCGCGCGGGCGCTACCTGTCGCCAACTCTCACGGCGGCGATCGCCGAGACCAACGCGCGCGGCGAGCAGGCGCTGCTCTTCCTCAACCGGCGGGGCTATGCGCCGCTCACCCTGTGCCGGGCCTGCGGCCACCGCTACCAGTGCCCGAATTGCTCGACATGGCTCGTGGAGCACCGCTTCCGTCGGGCGCTGGTCTGCCACCATTGCGGCCACGCGGAGCGGCGGCCGGAGGCCTGCACCGCCTGCGGCACCCTCGACAACCTCGCGGCCTGCGGCCCGGGGGTCGAGCGCATCGCCGAAGAGGTCGCCGCCACCTTCCCGGACAGGCGCGTGATCGTGCTCTCCAGCGACTTCCCCGGGGGCGCCGAGCGCCTGCGGGCGGAACTGCAGACCGTGGCGGAGGGCGGCTGCGACATCGTGGTGGGGACGCAACTGGTCGCCAAGGGCCACAACTTCCCGCACCTGACCCTGGTGGGCGTGCTCGACGCCGATATCGGGCTCGCCTCGGGCGATCCGCGCGCCGCCGAGCGGACCTTCCAGCTCCTCCAGCAGGTGACGGGCCGCGCCGGCCGCGGCGAAAAACCCGGCCGCGCGCTGGTGCAGACCTACCAGCCCGAGCATCCGGTCATCGCGGCGCTGATCTCGGGCGATGCGGAGCGCTTCTACGCCGAGGAGACGGCGGCCCGGGAAGTCGCAGGCCTGCCCCCCTTCGGCCGGCTCGCGGCGCTGATCGTCTCGGCGGCGGAGCGGGAGGCGGCCGAGGCGCATGGCCGGGCGCTGGCGCAGGTCGCCGATCCGCCGCCGGGCGTGATGGTGCTCGGCCCCGCGGAGGCGCCGCTCGCGCTGGTGCGCGGGCGCCACCGCTTCCGCCTCCTCGTCAAGGCCGAGCGCGAGGTCGACATCCAGAGCTACCTGCGCGACTGGCTGGCGCGCGGACCGAAGGTCCGCGGCAGCGTGCGCGTCGGCATCGACGTCGACCCGCAGAGCTTCCTTTAG
This sequence comes from Methylobacterium oryzisoli, assembly GCF_046557895.1. Lineage (NCBI taxonomy): Bacteria > Pseudomonadati > Pseudomonadota > Alphaproteobacteria > Hyphomicrobiales > Methylobacteriaceae > Methylobacterium > Methylobacterium oryzisoli. The sequence continues at coordinate 47,398 of NZ_JBKIBX010000030.1, forward strand.
GGCGCCTTCGCTACTCGGCGAGCGGCCGCGCCTCTTCCGGCAGCATGATCGGGATGCCGTCGCGGATCGGGTAGGCGAGCTTGGCGGAGCGGCTGATCAGCTCCTGGCGCGCGGAATCGTATTCCAGCCGGTCCTTGGTCAGGGGGCAGACCAGGAGTTCGAGCAGCTTGGGATCGATCCGCGTCGGTTCGACGGGCAGCGGCGTATCGGCCATCGGGCGTGTCCTCGTGGGCGGCCCGCGCCTCCTAGAGCATTCCCGGCTGCGAGGGAACGGGAGGCCGGCGCCCCTCAGGGCGTCCCGCGCAGGCCGCTGGCGAGTTCGCGGTTGATGCGGATCAGCGCCGTGAGCTTGTCGGCCGCGGGCTCCACCATCGTGTCCATGGTGCGCGTGAACACGAAGGCGCCGAGGCGGGCCATCGACTGCTTGAGTTCGGCGGGCAGGGGAGCTTCGGGCTCGGTGGCGGCGGTCGAGAGCACGGTCCAGACCTTCTGGTTGAAGCCGAGCGCGTCGTTCAGTCCGGCCTGCTGCTCGGTCCAGTTGTCTTGGATCAACTGGAGCCGGGCGGCCGCCTTGATCAAGACGGCGGCCTCGGCCTCACGCGGCGACAGCGCCGCTTGCGAGACCTTGGCGTAAGCATTGGCCGCGTAGCTCATCCGTGCAGATCTCCTGGCGGGCGCCCGGACTCGCGCCGCTCCCCGCGGTGTCGCACGGAAATCTTAAGCATGAGTTGTTACGCCTCGGACAGTTCGGCGGACCGGCAAGCGGCCCCTCTGCCCTGAAACCGCTACGATGTCGGCCCAAGGATGGTCGGTCCTGTTGAACCTGCCATGATGAACTTCGTTCTCGGAACCATCGCCGGTGCCATGATGGCCGCCATCGCGACGATCGCGGCGGTCCGCAATCCGGACGTCCAAGTCCGGCTGGGCTTGGTGCGGCCGGAGGTGCCGGTGGTCGCTGTGCGGCGCCCGGACCCCGTCTGTCCGCCCGCGCCGTCGGTGCTGGCGGGAGCGCCGGTCGGTCATCCCGACCTGCTGTTCGCCAAGCGCCGGTTCTGGTCGGTGGCGCCGAAATAGGCCCTCGGAGGGGCCTTGCGGCGGGCCAGCGCCGGGTCGCGTCCGACGAGCCGTGTCACATCGCGCTGAGCAGCACCATCACGACCGTGGTCGCCGCGGTGGAGCCGAGGAAGCCGCACAGGGCCGCCTTGAACGAGTGGGGGCCGGCCACGGCAGCGTCGGTGCGGGCGGCGGTCTCGGTGCGGACGGTGGTGGAGGTCATCGGTGTCGGGTCCTGAAAGCTGTGGGCTGCGGGGCAGCGCGTGATGACAGTGATGGGCGAAGCAGGCTCGGCCTTATGTGCGGGACCGCACGCGGTCAGTCGCAGCGGAAGGCGCGCTTCTCCTGGCGCACGGAGCGCAGGGCGCCCCTGAGGTCGATGGCGGCGAGGGCGAGGCCGCAATCGTCGAAGCGGTCGCGGGCATCCTCGTAGCGGTCCTCGACGTCCCCGAGGGTGTCGCAGACCCGGTCGCGGTCGCCGAGTCGCGCCTCCTGGCGGGCCTGGAAGCGCAACGCCGCCGCCTCATCGAGCTTGCGCTGGGCCGGGACGCAGGCCGGCTGGGCGAGCGACGGGGCCGCTGCCGCGACGACAAGCGCGGCCGTTAGCGGGCACAAGAAGGAACGTGACAAACACCACATCGGCGATACTCGTCGAGATCTGGGATGCGCAGTGCGGCGTCTCGGTCTCTTCGCTGGAGACCTGCGGCACTGCTCGAACTGGCATCCGAGAAACGGCGCCGTGCCGAACGGGTTCCGCGCAAAGCTGCCCAGAAGTTGGTCAGGCCGAGCTTGCGGCCGGACGCCGCCGCCGGGCCGCCAAGATCGTGCCGAGGGCGACCGGCCGGTACTCCCAGGCATCGACGCCGACGTCGTATTGCCGGGTCACGGGCTTCAGCTTGCCGTGCGAGTGGCCGTGCAGGTTGATCACCCCGCGCCCCATGCGGTTCCACGTGCGGAAGGCGTAGTGGCACAGCACGAGGTGATGCTCGTCGACGTCGATCTCGGCGTAATGCGCCACCGAGGCCCAGCCCGGCGCCGCGAGGGTGGCCGGGCCGTCGTTGTTGCCGATGATCAGGTGCTTCTCGCCGTGCAGTCCGGCCAGGAGGGTGGCGATGCGCTCAGGGGCCGGACCGAGCGCGACGTCGCCGAGGTGCCAGACGGTGTCGCCCGGCGCCACGGTCTCGTTCCAGCGCGCCGTCAGCGCCTCGTCGTGCGCGGGAATGTCCGGATAGGGCCTGCGGTCGATGCGCAGGACCCGCGGGTCGCCGAAATGCGTGTCGCTGGTGAAGTAGACGGCCATGCCGGCAGCCTATCGGCTCGCCGCGCTACTGGAAGCGCAGCGGCACCGAGAAGCTCTGCTGCGCCACCGTGACGCCGTCGGGCGCGGCCGGCAGGGAGCCGCTGGCGGCCGCCAGCGCCGCCGCGTCGAGGCTGCCGTTGCCGCTGCTGCCGACGAGCGAGGCGCCGAGCACGCGGCCAGAGCGCGCCACCGTGAAGCGGATCGTCACCGTGCCGCCGCCGCCGCCGGGATTGCGCACCCGGCCGCGAATCGCGCTCTGGATCTGCTGGCCCCAGATCCGCATCGCGCCCGGATCGGCCGCGGCGGGCGCGGCGGCGCTGCCGGCCGCGTTCTGGCGCGACGCGTAGGCGGTGCTGCGGCGCTGGCGCTGCGGCTCCGTCGCGCGCTCGGCGGCGGGCTTGGGCGGATCGCGGCGCACCTCGCGCACGGGCTTCGGCGGCGGGGGCTTCTTCGCCTCCACGGGCTTCGGCACGGGCTTGGGCTTGGGCGGCTTCGGCGGCTTGGGCTCTTCCACAGGGCGCGCGACCATGGCCGGCGGCGGCGGGACCGCGGCCTGCGCGGCCTCGCTGGTGGAGGTGATGACCTGCTCCTGCGGCGGCTCCACCGCCTGCACGGCCTCGGGCGGCACCTCGGCGACGGTCTCGGGCGGCCTCGTCTCGGTCACGGGCTCGGGCGGGAGCGCCTCGGTCACCGTCTCCGGGGGCTTCGTCTCGGTCACGGTCTCCGGAGGCGTTTCGGCCACGGTGTCGGGCGGCTTGACCTCGCTCAGCTCGGTCGGCGGCTCGATGGGCTTCTGCTCCGTCACGACATCGGCCGGGGGCGGGGTCGATTCCGTGTCCTGGGCCTCGCTCGGGACCTCCACCGCTTCGAGGGGCGGCGCGAGGTCGATCGTCACCTCGTTCTCGCCGGGCGGCGTCGGGGGCGCGCCGCGCCAGTAGGTGATGACCCCGAGCGCACCGGCGTGCAACAGCAGGGCCACGAGGAAGGCCAGGGCGAGGCCCGGTCCCGGCTGCTGCGGGCCGTCCGTCGTCGCGCGGGTGGACATGCGGAACCTATTGGGGGGAGGGGGCCGGCAGCGTTGCCCCGCCGGGCGCGTTGGCGATGAGGGAGACCTTCGCGAAGCCCGCCTGGCCCACGAGGCCCATCACCTCCATCACCTTGCCGTAGGGCACGTCCTTGTCGCCGCGCACCAGCACGGTCTGGCCGGGATCCTCCGCCGCCACGGCCTTCAGGCGGGCGAGCGCGCCCTCGGGGGGCAGGGCCTCCTTGGCCAGGAAGGCGTGGCCGTCCTTGTCCACCGAGACGACCACGGGCTTCTTGTTCTCCGAGGTCTTGGCCGCGGCGGTCTTGGGCAGCTGCACCGGCACGCCGACCGTCATCAGCGGCGCGGCCACCATGAAGATGATCAGGAGCACGAGCATCACGTCGACCATCGGGGTGACGTTGATCTCGGAGAGCGGGGCGGCGTCGAAGTCATCCTCGTCGCCGGCGCCGCTCTGCAGGGGTCCCATGCCCATCGGGCGGTCTCCGGACTCTGAGCATCACGCGCCGGCAGGGTCACCGGTTCGGCGGCGCGATGATGCGGAACAGGAAGCTCAGCGGATCCGCCTCCGGGCGGGTCCGTGCGGCGGGGCTTACTCGGCGGCGCTGCGGGCGTGATGACTGCGGTCGCGCGCCAGCCGGTTGCCGAGGGTGCCGATGGCGGCCACGAAGGCGCCCTGCACCTTGGCGAGATCCCCCGAGAGCTTGTTGTAGGCGACCACGGCGGGAATCGCGACGACGAGGCCGATCGCGGTGGCGAACAACGCCTCGGCGATGCCCGGCGCCACCACCGCGAGGCTGGTGTCCTGGCTCTTCGCGATGGAGGCGAACGAGTTCATGATGCCCCAGACGGTGCCGAACAGGCCGACGAAGGGCGCCGCCGAGCCGGATGTGGCGAGCAGCGGAAGGCCGGTCTGCAGCCGCTTCAGGTCCTGGGTCAGCGCCGCGCGCATCGCCCGCTCGATCCGCTCGCGCCGCTCGGCGCGGGTCTCGGTCGGGTCCTGGTCGCGCCACGCCTCCTGGGCGGCGGCGACGACCCGCGCCGCGAGGCCGCGGCGCCCCTCCTCAAGGCCGCCGCCATTCGCCACCATCGCGGCGAAGGCCTTGGCCTGGCGGCGCGCCGCCGCGATCCGCACCATCTTGTCGATCACCACCGTCCAGCAGGCGATCGACGCCAGGACGAGCAGGATCATCACGCCCTTCACGATCGGGTCGGCCTGCAGGAAGAGGCCGACGAAGCTGAGGTCGTGGGCGGCGGCCGGGGCGGATGTCGGATCCATCGCGGATCTCCTCGAAGGCGGTGTGGGGACGCGGGCGCGAGGCCGCGGGAGGGGCGATCAGCGCACGAACGGCGCGGCGCCCTTGGCGGAAGCCGGCTCGATGCGCTCCAGGCAGGATTCGCGGCTGAGGTCGGCGCCCTCGCAGGCGACGACGTCGTTGAGGAGCAGCCGGCCGACCTGGGTGCAGGGCGCGGGGGCGATGTCGAACTGGCGCAGCACCGTCTTGCGGGCGGAGAGCGGCCCGAGTTCCACCAGCACCCGCTTCTGGGCGACACCGTCCGTATCGAAGGCGTAGAGGTCGAGCTTCATCGACTTGATCGGCCCGCCCTTGCCGTTCTCGACGAGGAGGACGGCGCGGCAGGCATCGCCGACGGTCTCAAGCTTGTTCAGCTCGACGCGCAGCGGCGTCTCCGGACCCTGAGCGAGGGCGGAGGCGACCATCACGACCGAGATCGCGAGGCAGAACAGGAGATCGAGGGCGAAGTGCCCGACCCGGGCACGGAACCACGGCATCCCTTGCGTGAACACGTCTGTCGTCTCCCCTCCGAGCCAGCCGGCATCCGGAGGCCCGTCCATCGGAAATCAGCACGCACGAAGCGTCCCGCGCCGCGCCTTCCCGATCCGGAAGAGGCCGCAGGTCCCATCCACCGGTCACAGGCCGGCAGCGCGCTCCGCTCTCGTTCGTGGGCCGGCCGGTCCGTCCCCCGGGCCGTCGGCGGGGATGCACTAGCCGAGATGGGCGCGCGGGATCAAGTCTCGCAGCGAAACTCAGAGTAGTTCCAGACTGTTATTGCGTCAGGCAAGGGTGTCAGGCGTGGCCGTTCGATTTCGCCCGGTTGCTGAACCGCGCGTTGCCGAGGCCGGTGCCGATGGTGAGAACGCCCCAGCGGGCGACGTCCCGCATGAACGGCACCTCGCTCAGGCCTTGCACGACCGCGTCATTGTGCATCACCACCATCACGGGATGGCCGCCGATGGGCGGCAGCCGCTCGCGCAGGGCCTCCGACAGGTTGAAGCGGCTGCTCTCCCAGTTTCCCGGCAGGTTCTGGCCGCCACGGCTGATCCGCCCGTCCGGCTCGATCAGGCCCGGGCAGCCGACCCCGATGAAGGGGGCGAGTCGGAGGCCGGCCTTGACGGCGCGGGCGACGAGGTCCTCCAGCATGGCGGCGAGCCGGGCCACCGCCACGTCGCGGTCGGGCGGCGGATCGTCGTCCCGGTGACGCCAGAGGGCCGAGCGCCAGACCGCGGCCCGGGACAGATCGGGCGCCTTGCGCAGGTTCGTGGCGACGATCCCGGCCCGGATGTTGGTGCCGCCGATATCCACCGCCACGAGGCTGTCGTAGCCGGAGAAGATCCACGATGGCGCGAGATGCACGGCACCGATCAGCCCGCCCTCGTCGTGGTGGTGCCGGATCGGCACCAGCGCGAGGTCGAGGCCCGCCGCCTTGAGGAGCACGCTCGCGCGGCCGATGGCGAGGCGCCCGACGCGGGAATCGCTCAGGCCCCCGCCGACCACGATCCGCTCCGTGTCGCGCCAGCCCTTCTGGCGCAGGAAGCGGCGCACCACGGTGGCGAGTTCCTGGGCAAAATCCTCCACGGCGCCCTGGACAACGCCCGCGGCCTCGGGCGGTCCCTCCAGGAGGAAGCGGTCGAAGGTCTTCTTCGCCATCGTCCGGCTCGGCTCCGGGCCGAGGGGATCCTCGCCGGTCCGGCGCAGGCGCTCGCGCCAATCCTCGATCAAGTCGCGGAAGGCGCCCTTGGTGACCCGGTCGCCGATGAAGCCCTCATCGTCGGGCTGGCGCAGCTCGATGTTGTAGCTGTCGACGAGGACGGCCGGCAGGCGGGCCGCCGCGTGGGGAATGTCCGACGCGACGACATCCTGGCTCGCGGCGTTCTGGCGTGCTGCCATCGGGCGTGCTGCCGTGCAGGAGGGCTGTCGGCCCCACGCCGGCCGGCGGGCGCCCGAGGCATAACGGGCGACCCGCGGAACGGTTCAGCTTGACGAGAGGCGCGCGTCATTTCTTCCCGGGGGACTTCGGGGCGCGCGATTCCTCGATCGCCTCGGCCTTGTCCTCGTCGGTGTCGCCCCCCTGGCCGATCGCCTTGCGGGGATTGTCGAGGAGGTCGCGCAGGATCGCGGCGACGCGCGCGCACTCGGCCGGATAGCCGAAGGCGTCGAGCACGATGCCGGCGTCGCGCAGCGTCCGCAGGTCGCGCACGGTCTGCTCGTTGGCGGGCTCGCGCAGCTGCGGCGCCTTGGCGATCTCGTCCTCCAGGCGCAGCCCGGCCACCGGACAGGCGGCGGGGGCCGGCTGGGCGGAGGCGAGCGCCGGGGCGAGGAGGCAGCCGGCGAGGACAAAGAGGGCGCGCATGGGACGTCGAGGCTCCGCGATTGGGCATCATTCACCGACGTGGCCACCGGTGCGGCGGCGAGAACGATGCAGGACCAGAGATCTTCGCGGAACGGCCCGGCCGTTCCTGCTCTAAGTCATTTCTATTCTTGAATTTTCTGCGACGAACCGGCGACCGCTTCGTCGGAGAATGTCTTAGTGATGCCCGAGGATGCGGTTGGCGAGCGCCGCGACCTCGCTCGGGCGGTAGGGTTTCGGCACGAAGACCGAATCGGCCACCGCCTCGCCCTCCGCCAGCCTATGCCGCCCTCCTGACGTGTAGACAACCGGCAGGTCCGGCCTGTGGCGCCGCGCCGCGCGCGCCAGCGTGACGCCGTCGGTGTTGCGGGCGAGGTCGATGTCGGTGAACAGCATGTCGACCCGCTCGCGCTGCAGGATGCGGCCGGCCTCGTGGGCGTCGGCGGCGGTCAGCACCCGGTAGCCCTCATCCTCGAAGGCGGCGGCGGCGAGTTCGCGGATCACGGGCTCGTCCTCGACCACCAGCACCGTCTCGGGTGCCGCGGTGCGGATCGGGGGCGGGATCAGGGCGGCGCAGGCAAGCTGGATCATGACGCAACTCCGACTCCAGACGGCGACGACCGCCTCGACCGTCGCCTGAGGAGAACGGCGACGCTCGCGGACCGTTCGAGGCCGATCCATCGAATTGCACCGGTGTGGTGAGCGAAGCCTTAACCCTGCGGGCCGGGCGGTTAAGCGCTGCCCTCCGCGCGCGCCCTCACCCTTGCGCCCCGCACGCCCATGTGACAGGCCGGTCGCCCCGACCCTTCGAGCGCGAGACCGCAGAGCATGAGCGCCACCGCCGCCCCGTCCCTGACCCAGGCCGTCACCGGGATCGCGGCCGGCGCCCACGTGACGGGCGCACACTGGCTCGGCGACACGGCCGCCCTGTCGCTCGGCGACGGGACGGTGCTGCTCGTCGCGCCCGGCGGGGAGGCACGGCGCGTCGCGGCCCATCCCGACGCCGGCATCCTGGTGGCCGCCGCGGACGGCCGGCGCCTCGTGACCGGGGGAGACGACGGCCGGATCGCCGTCACCACGGCGGATGGCGCCACCGACACGCTGGCGAGCGCCAAGGGCAGCGCCTGGATCGACGCGCTGGCGCTGCACCCGGACGGGGCCGTCGCCTTCGCGGCGGGCAAGCGGGTCACGGCGCGCGACGCCAAGGGCCGCGAGCGCCTCCACGAGGCGCCCTCCAGCGTGCGCGGCCTCGCCTTCGCGCCCAAGGGCTACCGGCTGGCGCTGGCCCACTACAACGGCGCCACGCTCTGGTACCCGAACCTCGACGCCACGCCCGAGGCGCTGAGCTGGAAGGGGTCGCACATCGACGCGACGTGGTCGCCGGACGGGCGCTTCGTCGTCACCACCATGCAGGAGAACGCGCTGCACGGCTGGCGCCTCCAGCCCGACCGCGGCCACATGCGGATGAGCGGCTACCCGGCCAAGGTGCGTTCCTTCGCGTGGTCTTCGGACGGGCAGTGGCTCGCCACGAGCGGGGCGGAGGCCGCGATCGTCTGGCCCTTCGACTCGAAGGAGGGCCCCACCGGCAAGCAGCCGCGCGAGTGCGGCGTGCGCCCGGCCCGGGTCTCGCGGGTGACCTTCCACCCACGCGCGCCGGTGCTGGCGATCGGCTACGAGGACGGCTGCATCCTCCTCGTGCGCTTCACGGACGCCTCCGAACTGCTGGTGCGGCCGGCCGTGAAGGGCAGCGGGGTCACGGCACTGGCCTGGGACGGGCGCGGCGACCACTTGGTCTTCGGCTGCGCGGACGGGGAGGCGGGCCTCCTGACGCTGCCGCGCTGACGAGATGGGCCTCCTCGACGCCTTCCGGCGCGCGCGGCCCGACGCCGCCGCGCGCGGGCGCGTGGCCGAGGCCGCGCGGCGGCTCGGCGGCTTCGGCCCCGAGGTCGCGCTCACGGTGAACGAGATCGTCTGTGCCGACCCGGCCTGCCCGGGCACCGAGACCGTCATCCTGATCCTGCGGCCGGGCGCGCGGGCGCAGGCCGTGAAGGTGGGCAAGCCCGTCGAGGGCGTGACCGAGGCGGATGTCGCGGCGGCGCTCGCGCCCCGCCCAGGCCGGGAGGCGGATCCATGACCTACGACCTCTACTACTGGCCCGGCCTCCAGGGGCGGGGCGAGTTCGTGCGCCTCGCCTTGGAAGAAGCGGGCGCGCCCTACCGCGACGTGGCGCGCTCGCAGGAAGCCGGGGGCTTCGAGGCCCTGCACGACCTCCTGGCCGAGGACGGCCCGCGTCCGGCCTTCGCCTGCCCGATCCTGCGGGACGGCGAACTGCTGATCGGCCAGACCGCCGCGATCCTGTTGCATCTCGGGCCGCGCCTCGACCTCGCGGGCGAGGGTGCCGCGGAGGCGATCCGCACGCATCAGATGCAGCTCACCATCGCGGATGCCGTGGGCGAGGTGCACGACACCCACCACCCGATCGCCGTGAGCCTGGCCTACGAGGAGCAGAAGCCCGAGGCCGCCCGGCGCGCCAGATCCTTCCGCGAGGAGCGGCTGCCGGCCTTCCTCGGCTGGTTCGAGCATGTCTTGAGGACGAACCCGGCCGGCCCCGGGCACCTCGTCGGCCGCCGCCTCACCTACGCCGACCTGTCGCTGTTCCAGCTCGTGGACGGGCTGCGCTACGCCTTTCCGGCCGCGACCGCGCGGGTGCTCGCCGGCACGCCGCACGTCGCGGGGCTGCACGAGGCGGTGGCCCGGCGTCCGCGCCTCGCCGCCTACCTGGCGAGCGCGCGGCGCGAGCCCTTCAACGAGCACGGCATCTTCCGGCACTACCCGGAACTCGACGGTTAGGCCGGAGCCAGGTCGAGGCGGCGGGCGGGGCTTCGCCAAGCGCCGCCCTGATGGCAGAAGCACCCGAAGAGGCCGCTTCCCGGCCTCGCGAAAGGACACGGCATGACGGTGTCGAGCGACGACGACCTGACCGGGCTGCAGCAGATCGGGCGCATCGTCGCCGACGCCCTGGAGGCGATGGGCAAGGCCATCGAGCCCGGCATGACCACGCGCGACCTCGACCGGATCGGGCGCGGCGTCATGGAGGCGGCCGGCGCGCGCCCGGCCCCGGAGATGGTCTACGGCTTTCCCGGCGCGACCTGCATCAGCGTCAACGAAGAAATCGCGCACGGCATCCCGGGCGACCGCGCGATCCGGCCGGGGGACTTGGTCAACATCGACGTGTCGGCGGAGAAGGACGGCTACTTCGCCGATACCGGGGCCTCGTTCGCCGTGCCGCCCGTGACGCGCGCGGCCGAGCGGCTGTGCAAGGACGGGCGCCGGGCGATGTGGACGGGCCTGCGTCAGGTCGGGGCCGGCAAGCCGCTGGCGGGCATCGGGCAGGCCGTGGGCGCCTTCGCGCGCAAGAACGGCTACACCCTGGTGCGCAACCTCGCCAGCCACGGCGTCGGCCGGTCGCTGCACGAGGAGCCGACCGAGATCGCCACGTGGCCGGACGCCTCCGAGCGCCGGATCATGACGGACGGGCTCGTCTTCACGGTGGAGCCCTTCCTGTCCCTCGGCGCCGAGTTCGCCGGGGACGGCGACGATCCCTGGACCCTCTACAGCCGGCCCCAGGCCCTCACGGTTCAGTACGAGCATACCGTCGTCGCCACCCGCGACGGGCCGCTGATCCTCACCCTGCCGGCCCGTTAGGAGCGCGGTCGCGCAGCCCCGGACCCTTTGGTTCTCCGACCCCTTGCGAAACCTGCCCGCCGCTGTCACTGCCCCGAGGGCCGGACGGAGGATCTGTGGTGGAGTACGGGACGTGAGGGTCGCATCGGTGATCGCGGAGCGCGTGGCCGTGCCGGCGGGGGCGGCCGGCGGCGTCGCGATGATGCTGCTCGGCGTGCTGCTCTTCGCCATGAACGACACGATGGGGAAGTGGCTGGTCGGCACCTACGCGGTCGGCCAGATCATGCTGGTGCGCAGCGTGTCCGGCCTCTGCATCATGGCCCCGGCCATCCGCCGCGCCGGCCTCGGCGCGTTCAAGGGGGCGCCGCGCCCGGGCCTGCAGGTGCTGCGGGCGGCCTGCTCCACGCTCGAAGCGTCGCTCTTCTTCTGGGGCGTCAGCACGCTGCCGCTGGCGGAGGTCATGACCTACTACATGGCGGGTCCGATCTACGTCACGGCCCTGTCGCCCCTGCTGCTCGGCGAGCGCGTGGGCTGGCGGCGGTGGGCGGCGGTCGTCGGGGGCTTCGGCGGCGTCGTGCTCGCCCTGCATCCCTCGCCCGGCTCGATCTCGTTCGGCGCCGTCTGTGCCCTGGCCGGCAGCTTCTTCTACGCGCTCTTCCTCATCACCACGCGCAAGCTGGCGGAGGTTCCCGGGACCGTCCTGATGACGGGCCAGCTCGTCTCCGCCCTCGTCTTCGGCTCCGCCCTGGTGCTGGCGTATGGCTGGGCCTCGCCGAGCGCCCTGGATCTCGCGCTGATGCTCCTCCTCGGCGTCGGGTCGCTGTTCGGCAACCTCTGCGTCAACCAGTCCCTGCGCATGGCGCCGGCCACGACCGTGGTCCCCTACCAGTACACCCTGATCCTCTGGGGGATGCTGTTCGGCTACGTCTTCTTCGGCGAGGTGATCGGGCCGCTCACCCTCGCGGGGGCCGGCATCATCGTGGCGAGCGGCCTGTTCATCTTCCTGCGCGAGCAGCAATTGCTGCGGCGCGAGCCGGGCCGGCGTCGGACCGCTCTCCCGCCGACGATCGCGAAGACGCATGATCTCGACTGACCGGGCGTCCGCGTCCGCACCGGCCGCCGGGCGGTCATTGCGGCGTGCGGGTGCCACGCCTCAAGGATCGCGCAGCTCCGGATGGGCCTCCAAGAGATCGTCGGCCCACTCGCCCGCGCTCTCGTGGCCCAGTTCCTCCGCCTGCCGGAAGCGCCGGTAGGCCTGGCGCGGGTCGGCCGCGACACCCTGCCCGTCGAGGTGCTTGCGGGCGAGCCAGTAGGCGGCCGACGCGCTCCCGAGGCAGGCCGCCCGCTCGTAGAGGCGCACCGCCCGTCCGGCATCCGGCAGCACCGTCTCGCCGTCGTCGTACTGGACCGCGAGGTTGTAGACCGCCCGCCCGTCGTCGCAGGCGGCGGCGCGGCGGTTCCAGTACAGGAAGCGCAGGGCGCTGCGCCGCAGGTGCGTGCCGGTGGCGTAGGCGTGGGCGAGGCCGAGCATGGCGTCGGTGTCGCCGCGCGCCGCCCCCTTGCGCAGCCACGCGAGGCCTGCGGCGGGATCCTTCGGCACGCCGCCCTGGCCCGCGAGGTAGAAGCGGCCGAGATTGTTCATCGCGGTGCCGCAGCCGAGCGCCGCGGCGCGCTCGTAGTAGCGGCGCGCCATGTCGAGGCTGCGCGGCAGCTCGTGCCCGTGCTGGTACATGCTGCCGATGTTGTTGAGGGCGTCGGGCTGGTCGGCCTCTTCCGCGAGGCGGTACCAGTGCAGTGCGCGGCGGCGGTCGCAGGGCATCCCGTCGTAGCCCTGGTCGAAGATGTCGCCGACCACGTAGGCCGCCTCGCCGTCGCCGTCCTCGGCAAGCCGCATCACCTCCTCGATCGGCCGCGCATAGAGCGGATCCCAGGGCGGCGTCGGCGGCGCCGCGAAGCGGAGGCGCTCCAGCACGCGGTCGGCCAGGGTGTTGACGAGCCTCATGGCGCGGATGGCTGCGGCGGGCACGGGGCCCGATCCCGCCAGGATGCCGAGGTTGCGGCGGGGATCAACCCCGCCGAGGTGGTACCGTGTGTGCCCGCTCACGCGCGCGGCTGGCAGGTCTCGCAGAAGAAGGTGGAGCGCCCGCCCTGCACCAGCCGCCGGACCACCCCGCGGCAGCCCCGCGCCGTGCAGGCCAGCCCCTCGCGGTCGTAGACCCGGAAGGTGTTCTGAAATTCGCCCTTGCTGCCGTCCGTGTGGGCGTAGTCCCGAAGGGTGGAGCCGCCCGCCGCCACCGCCTCGGTGAGCACGTCTCGGATCACCGTGGCGAGGCGGCCCGCCGCCTTGGTCGGGCGCCCGGCCGCGTCGGCGAGGCTGCCGGCCGGCGCCTCCGGATGCAGCCGCGCCCGGTGCAGCGCCTCGCAGACGTAGATGTTGCCCAAGCCCGCGATCAGGCGCTGGTCGAGAAGCGCCGCCTTGAGCGGGGTGCGCTTGCCCGCGAACAGGCGCGCCACCGTCTCGCCCGACAATTCATTGCCCAGCGGCTCGATGCCCATGCCGGCGAAGTGGCGGCAGGTGGCGAGGTCGGCCGAGGAAACAAGGTCCATGAAGCCGAAGCGGCGCACGTCGTTGTAGGTCACGCGCGCGCCGTTCGAGAGCCCGAAGATGACGTGGTCGTGCTTGGACTGCCCGAGCGCCCCCTCGAGGTAGAAGTCGCCGGGCGAGACCTGGCGCCCGTCCGGCAGCGTCACGTCGAAGCGCCCGCTCATGCCGAGGTGCATGATCAGCGCCTCGCCCGACGAGAGGTCGGCGATCAGATACTTGGCGCGCCGCGACAGGGCCTCGACCCGCCGGCCGGTGAGCCGCGCGGCGAAATCCGGGGGGAGGGGGAAGCGCAGATTCGGCCGGGCGAGGCGCACCTCGGAGAAATGCGCTCCGACTAGGGCGGGTTCGAGGCCGCGGCGCACGGTCTCGACTTCGGGCAGTTCGGGCATGGCACTCCGGGACGAACGTGTCGGGACTGGCGCGAAGAACCGCACCCGCCGGCCTGCGCCCTAGATGGTGATTCCGCCGCTCACCCGCTATGGAGGCGGCGGCGAGAGGACGGCGAGGGGACCAACACCATGGCTGCCGACGAGAGCCGGACCGATTTCGGCTTCACGCGCGTGCCCCTCGACGAGAAGCAGGGGCGCGTCAACGAGGTCTTCCGTTCGGTCGCCCAGCGCTACGACCTGATGAACGACCTGATGTCGGGCGGGCTGCACCGGGCCTGGAAGAGCGCCCTGATCTCGACCCTGCGTCCTTCGCGCACCCGGTCCTTCGATCTCCTCGACGTGGCGGGCGGCACCGGCGACATCGCCTTCCGGGCGCTGGAGGCGGGCGGTCCCGACACCCGCGTCACCGTGCTCGACATCAACGACGCGATGCTCGGCGTGGGGCGCGAGAGGGCGGGCGGGCGATTCGGCGGGCGCATCGCCTTCGTGGCCGGCAACGCCGAGGCGCTGCCGCTGCCGGACCGGTCCTTCGACGCCTACACCATCGCCTTCGGCATCCGGAACGTGCCGCGCATCGAGCGGGCGCTGGCGGAGGCCCACCGGGTGCTGCGGGTCGGCGGGCGCTTCCTGTGCCTCGAATTCTCGCATGTCGACGTGCCGGGGCTGGACCGGATCTACGACGCCTACTCGTTCCGGGTGATCCCCCGCCTCGGCGAATGGGTGGCGGGCGACAAGGAATCCTACCGCTACCTCGTCGAATCGATCCGCCGCTTCCCGACGCCCGGCGCCTTCGAGGGCCTGATCGCGGAGGCGGGCTTCGCGCGGGTCAGCCATCGCCGGCTGAGCGGCGGCATCTGCGCCATCCATTCGGGCTGGAAGCTCGCGTGAGCGCCCGTCCGATCGGAGTCCGCCCGTCTTGCTGAGCGCCGTCATCCACCTCGTGCGCGGCCTGTGGGTCGGCTGGGTGATGGCGCGCGAGGGCGCCCTTGCCTTCGTCGACGCCGCCGCCCTGCCGCCGCACCTGCGGGTCTTCCTGCGGCTCGGCCGCCGGCTGGAGCGTCGCGGCCTCGGCCCCACCGCGCGGCTGCCCGCCGCGCTGACGCGGCTCGGCCCGTCCTACGTCAAGTTCGGGCAGTTCCTGGCGACGCGCCCCGACATCGTCGGCGTCGCCGCCGCGCGGGACCTGGAGCGGCTGCAGGACCGGGTGCCGCCCTTCCCGCAGGCGATCGCGGTCGCCACGGTGGAAGAGGCGCTGGGCCGGCCGATCACCGCCCTTTTTCTGTCCTTCAGCGAGCCGATCGCCGCGGCCTCCATCGCCCAGGTCCACAAGGCTCAGCTGCGGGAGCCGAACGGGTCGGAGCGGACCATCGCCGTGAAGGTGATGCGGCCGGGCGTCCGCGAGCGCTTCACCCGCGACATCCAGGCCATGCGCTTCATGGCGCGGGTCATGGAGCTCCTGCGCCCGGAGGCCGAGCGGCTACGCCCGCGCGAGGTTGTGGAGACCCTGGCCCGGTCCGTGGCGATGGAGATGGACCTGCGCCTGGAGGCGGCCGCCCTCTCGGAATTCGCCGAGAACATCAAGGGCGACACCGACTTCCGGGTGCCCCAGCCGATCTGGGAGCTGACCGGCCGCGACGTGCTGGCGAGCGAGTGGATCGACGGCATCCGCCTCAACGATCGGTCCGCCATCGTGGAGGCCGGGCACGACGTGGCGGCGCTCGGGCGCACGGTGATCCAGTCCTTCCTGCGCCACGCGATCCGGGACGGCTTCTTCCACGCCGACATGCACCCGGGCAACCTGTTCGTGGACCCGATGGGCCGGCTCGCGGCGGTGGATTTCGGCATCATGGGGCGGCTCGGCATCAAGGAGCGCCGCTTCCTCGCCGAGATCCTGCTCGGCTTCATCCTGCGCGACTACCGGCGCGTGGCCGAGGTGCATTTCGAGGCGGGCTACGTGCCCGGCCACCACTCGGTCGACGATTTCGCGCAGGCGATCCGCGCCATCGGCGAGCCGATCCACCAGCGCCGGGCCGACGAGATCTCGATGGCCAAGGTGCTGACGCTCCTGTTCGACGTCACGGCGCTGTTCGACATGAGCACGCGCACCGAACTGGTGATGCTGCAGAAGACCATGGTGGTGGTGGAGGGCGTGGGGCGCTCGCTCGATCCGCGCCTCGACATGTGGACGACCGCCGAGCCGGTGGTGCGCACGTGGCTCGCCCGCAACCTCGGGCCGATCGGCCGCGTGGAGCAGGTGGGCCGCGCCGCGCTGACGCTGGCGGACGTGCTGGCGGACGCCCCCGACCTGTCGCAGCGCCTCAAGCGCCTGCTGATTCGCCTCGACGAAAACGCCCCGCGCGAGGGCGTCCGGCTGGAGCGGCGGTTGCGGGCCGAGGCGCGGCGGGCGGTCTGGTCGACGCTCGGGCTGTGGGCCATCGCCGGGGCGGTGCTGCTGCTCGCCCTGCGCTGAATCCGCCGGGCGACGGTGATCCTTGGCGGCTCGGTCGCTGGATCGGAATTCGGCGGATCCGCACAACCTCCCCTCAGGCGACGAGCGGAGCCTGGCTTGCTGATGGCATATCAGCCTTGATATAACAGGCGGCGTGTCGTGACGGGCAAGCATCGGCCGCTCAGGCGGCTCATCTTCATCGCGTCGAGCCGCAAGGACTTGATCGGGTTTCCGGACGAGGCCCGCCAGGATGTCGGCCACGCCCTCTACCTCGCCCAGGCGGGAGAGCGAGCGCCGGCCGCCAAGGTCCTGAAGGGTTTCGGTGGGGGAGGCGTGATCGAGATCGTCGAGGATCACGATGGCGACACCTACCGCTGCGTCTACACGGTCCGCCTGGAACACGCGGTTTATGTCCTGCATGCGTTCAAGAAGAAGTCGAAGCGCGGAGCCAAAACGCCGAAGCCCGACATGGACCTGATCCGGTCGCGGCTCCGCGAGGCCGAGGAGTACGATCGGACCGCATTCCCGCCGTCGAAGGCCGCCGAGACGCCGGAGAGGAGCACGTCATGAGCACTGAGGACGCCCCGAGCGCCTTCCATGAACTCGGGCTGCCGGATGCCGACGAGTTGGTGGCGAAGTCGCGTCTCCTCCGGTTCGTCGCCGAAGAGATTCGGCGCCGCGGTCTGACGCAGAAGGAAGCCGGAGACCTGCTCAGCCTCGACCAGCCCAACGTCTCGGCCCTGATGAACGAGAAGCTCAGCCGGTTTTCCGTGCAGAAGCTCATGCGGCTCGTCGGCCGCCTCGGGTACAAGGTCTCGATCCACGTCGAGGGCAGCGGTGTCGCCTTCGATGTGCCTTATCCGGAAGCCGCCTGAGGTGCGACGACTCGCATGACCCTGCCCCTCGCGAACCGGCGGGTGCTGCTCGTGATCGGGGGCGGCATCGCGGCCTACAAGTCGCTCGATCTGATCCGGCGCCTGCGCGAGCGCGGGGCCGCGGTGCGCTGCGTGCTCACCAAGGGCGCGCAATCCTTCGTGACGCCGCTGGCCGCCGGCGCGCTGTCGGGCGAGCGGGCGCATACCGACCTGTTCGACCGCGAGGACGAGGCCGATATCGGGCATATCAGGCTCGCCCGGCAGGCCGACGCCGTGGTGGTGGCGCCCGCCACCGCCAACATGATGGCGCGAATGGCGGGCGGCCACGCGGACGATCTCGCGGCGACGGTGCTGCTCGCCACCACCCTGCCGATCCTGATCGCCCCGGCCATGAACGTGCGGATGTGGCTGCACCCGGCGACGCAGCGCAACCTCGCGCTCCTGCGCCAGGACGGCGTTGCGGTGGTGGGGCCGAATATCGGGGCGATGGCGGAGGCCGAGACCGGGCCGGGCCGCCTGGCCGAGCCGCAGGAGATCGTCGCGGCGCTGGTGGCGATGCTGGAGGGCCGCGCCGCGCCGGCTCAGCTCGCGGGCCGCCACGTCCTCGTGACCTCAGGGCCGACCCACGAGCCGATCGACCCGGTGCGCTACATCGCCAACCGCTCGTCCGGCAAGCAGGGCCACGCCATCGCGGCCGCGGCCGCGGAGGCCGGGGCGCGCGTCACGCTGGTCTCCGGGCCGGTGACCCTGCCCGATCCGGCCGGCGTCGCCGTGGTCCGCGTCGAGACCGCGCGGGCGATGCTGGCGGCCGTGGAGGCGGCCCTGCCGGCCGACATCGCGGTCTTCGCCGCGGCCGTCGCCGACTGGCGCCCCGCCGCCGAGACGGGGGAGAAGATCAAGAAGGGACCGGGCGGGCCGCCCGGCCTCGCGCTCACCGAGAATCCCGACATCCTGGCCACCATCGCGCAGCGCGCCGCGGGGCGCCCGCCGCTCGTCGTCGGCTTCGCGGCCGAGACGCAGGCGGTGGTGGACAACGCGCGCGCCAAGATCGCCCGCAAGGGCTGCGACCTGATCGTCGCCAACGACGTCTCGGCGGCGACCGGCGTGATGGGCGGGGACCGCAACACCGTGCTGCTCGTCGGCCGCGACGGGTCGGTGGAGACCTGGCCCACGCTCGACAAGGACGAGGTCGCCCGCCGCCTCGTCGCGCGCCTGGCCGCCCTCGCGGGCGCCTGAGGGAGCGTGCGGGCGATGCACTATACCGCAGGCGGCGCGGGTTGGCGCAGGCCGGCGCGGGATTAGCTTTCGGGACTCGCGTGCGCCGGAGGCTCCATGCCCGTCATCCTCGTCGTCGCCCTCGTCTGCGCCTCCTCGATCGCCGCGAAGGACTGCACCCGCGAGACCGCGCAGGACGTGATCACCGCGCCGGCCCACACGCCGCAGGAATGCCTGCTGATGGGGCCGACGCTGGTGGCCGGCGCCGGCCGCAGCGAGGACCGGACCACCTACGTCAAGACGCTGTGCGAGCGCCGGCGCTGACCGGCGCGCTGGGTCAACCGACCCCGTACAGACCCTTGTGGGCGTCGCGCAGCAGGTTCTTCTGCACCTTGCCCATGGTGTTGCGGGGCAATTCGTCGGCGAACAGGATGCGCTTCGGCAGCTTGAACTTGGCGAGCCGCGCCTCCAGGGCCTGCAGGATCTCGGCCTCGCTCGGGCTCGCGCCGGGCCGGCGCACCACCACGGCGGTGACGCCCTCGCCGAAATCCTGGTGGGCGAGCCCGATCACCGCCGATTCGAGCACGCCCGGCAGCGCATCGATCTCGGTCTCGATCTCCTTCGGGTAGACGTTGTAGCCGCCCGTGATGATCAGGTCCTTGCCGCGCCCGACGATGTGGACGTAGCCGCGCGCGTCCACCTTGCCGAGGTCGCCGGTGATGAAGAAGCCGTCGGTCTTGAACTCGGCCGCTGTTTTTTCCGGCATGCGCCAGTAGCCCTTGAACACGTTGGGGCCGCGCACCTCGATCATGCCGACTTCTTCGGCCGGCAGGGCCGCGCCGGTCTCCGGATCGACCACCCGCAGGTCCACGCTCGGCAGCGGGAAGCCGACCGTTCCCGCCACCCTGTCCCCATCGTAGGGATTCGAGGTGTTCATGTTGGTCTCGGTCATCCCGTAGCGTTCGAGGATGGCGTGGCCGGTGCGCTCGCGCCACTCGCGGTGGGTCTCGGCGAGCAGCGGCGCCGAGCCCGAGACGAACAGGCGCATCCGGCGCGTCGCCTCCGGCGTCAGGCCCGGCTCCTTGAGCAGGCGGGTGTAGAAGGTCGGCACGCCCATCATCACGCTCGCCCGCTCCATCAGCGCGAGCATGCGCGGCGGATCCAGCCGGGGCAGGAAGATCATCGCGGCGCCGGCCATCAGCACGGTGTTGGTCGCCACGAACAGGCCGTGGGTGTGAAAAACCGGCAGGGCGTGGATCAGCACGTCGTCGGCGGTGAAGCGCCACGTCTCGACGAGCGTCAGGGCGTTCGACGCGAGGTTGTCGTGGCTCAGCATGGCGCCCTTCGAGCGCCCGGTGGTGCCCGAGGTGTAGAGAATCGCCGCGAGGTCGTCGGGGCCGCGCGCCACGTCGGCGAAGGCGCCAGTCTGCCCGGCGGCCTCGGCCGCCATCGTGCCCTCGCCCGCGGCGTCGAGCGTGCCGACCTGCGGCACGCCGGCCGCCTGCGCCACCGGCTTCATCGCGTCGAGCCGGCCGGGATCGCACACGAACAGGGCGGGCTCGGCATCCCCGAGGAAGTAGGCGATCTCGGCCGGCGTGTAGGCGGTGTTGAGCGGCAGGAACACCGCCCCCGCCCGCACGCAGCCGAGATAGAGCGCCAGCACGGCCGGGCTCTTTTCCACCTGCACGGCGACCCGGTCGCCCGGCTTGACGCCGAGACCCGCGAGCGCCGCGGCGTAGCGCGCCGAGGCCGCGATGAGATCGGCGTAGCTCCAGCGCAGGCCCTCCAGGGTCTCTAGGAAGGGCCGCGAGGACGGATCGCCCGGGAGGCGGGCGCGGATGAGGTCGAACAGATGGTTGCTCATGGAGGGATCCGGGTCTGGGCCGCCGCGCGGGCGGGCGCGGCGTCCGTCTGTGGCTCGGCATCCCCTCTCCCCGCCCGGGGGAGGGGGGCGCATCAGGCGTCGGCGAGTTTGTCCGCCTTGGCGGGCGGCAGGTTCTGGCGCAGCTCGCGGTTGACCGCGATCGAGGCCGAGACCGTGCCGAGGTTGGCGTAGGTCTCGTGGTTCTTCTCAATCGCCGCGAGATCGTAGAGGTAGTTCACCATCAGGCCGTGCGACTGCGCGAGCCCCTTGGGCGAGACGTCCCCGAGGTGGTTGAGCCGCTCCAGCCGGGCGCCGTTGCCGAGGTGGAAGCGGGCCACCGGATCCACCGGCTTGCCGCGCGGCGTCTTGGCGCGCAGGAAGTAGTAGGCGGCGGCCGGGATCAGCGCCTTGCGCACCGCCTCGGCGCTCGCCTTGTCGGCGTGCCAGCCCGGTCGGTCGAGGAGGCGCAGGGTCTCGGCGTCCTCCCGGGTGAGGCCCTGGGGCGCCTCCGCGCGGCGCTCGCGGTCGAGCCAGGTGCCGAAGCCCGGCACCGGCGAGAGCGTCACGAAGGTCTTGAGCGCCGGCATCTCGCGGCAGAGATCCTCCACCACCTGCTTGATCAGGAAGTTGCCGAACGTGACGCCGGCCAAGCCCTTCTGGCAGTTGGAGATCGAGTAGAAGACCGCGGTGGTCGCCTCCCGCGAGGCCATCGGCTGGCGCTCGCCCGCCAGGATCGGGCCGATCGCCGAGGCGATGCCGGTGGTCAGCGCCACCTCGACGAAGATCAGCGGCTCGTCCACCAGCGCCGGGTGGAAGAAGGCGAAGCAGCGCCGGTCCGAGGGCTCGATGCGGCGGCGCAGGTCGTCCCAGCCGGAGATCTCGTGAACGGCCTCGTAGCGGATGATCTTTTCCAGGATGTGGGCCGGCGTGGTCCAGTCGATGCGGTGCAGGACCAGGAAGCCGCGGTTGAACCACGAGGCGAACAGGTGCTCGTAATCCGAGTCGAGGCTGGCGACGGCCTCGACGAGGGCGGCATCGCGCTCCTTTCCGGTCTTCAGGGCGTCGCGCAGGGTGAACAGGTCCTCGCGCATCCGCACCAGGGCGAGCGTCCCGTCCCGGGCGAGGTTGAGGCGGCGGATCAGCTCCTGCGAGCGCGGCTCGGCCGCCTCGTGCAGGCGGCTCAGGGCCGCGCGGGTCGGGGCCGCCCGATAGGCGACGATGGCGCTCTCGACCTCGGTCGCATCCGCTCCGAAATCGACCGCGATCCGGCGCAGGAAGTCGTGCCGCTCGGCCGGCGTGAAGGTGGCGTAGCGGTCGAGGATGATGCGCGCGAGCGCCACGCCGGACGCCTCGCCGCGCCGCGAGATCAGGTCCTCGCACAGCTTCACGAGGTCGGGGACGCTCGCCCGCGAGAGCACCTCGCCGCGGCCGAACGGGATCAGCCCGCGGCCCCGGTCGGTGATGCTCTGGAGGAGGTCGCCGAGGAAGGAGATCGCCACCATGTCGCCCTGCTGCCATCCCTGCCGCTTGCCCGTCGCGGGCACGTCTCCTGCCGGGGGTTCGCCCCCGGACAGATAGGGCTCCGCCTCCGCGGCGGAGGGGGGAGGCGCGCGCCGTCCCCAGAGTTTCGCTGCCCGGTCTGTCATCGGCCGACTCCCTGCCGCCCGGCGGGCGAGGCCCGGGCAGCCGCATCGCGATCCGGAACGGACGCGGAGCATCGCGATTCTGTATGTGCCGGTCGCGCTTCACACCGTGCTGCGCGATCGCCCTGCACACACAAAAGACCGGTCTTGCATATTTTGTCAACCGGCGCGCATACTCAAAGCCGAGAGGGAGGCGGACCCGCATGAACCACACGCAGCGCCTGCGGCAGACGATCGAGGACGAGATCGTCGACGGCGTCAGGACGCCCGGGGAGCGCCTCGACGAGGTGCAGCTCGCCGAGCGGTTCGGCGTGTCGCGCACGCCGATCCGCGAGGCGCTGCTGCAGCTCGCGATGACCGGATTGATCGAGGTGAAGCCGCGCCGCGGCGCCGTGGTGAGCACGCCCGATCCGGCGCGGCTCCTGGAGATGTTCGAGACGATGGCGGAGCTGGAGGCGGCCTGCGCCCGGCTCGCGGCCCGGCGCCTCACCCCGCCGCATCAGGCGGAGCTGACCGCCGCGCTCGAGGCCTGCCGGCAGGCCGCCGAGACCGGCGACACCACGGCCTACTACGCCGAGAATACCGTCTTCCACGCGGTGATCTACCGGGCGTCGCGCAACGGCTTCCTGTGCGAGCAGGCCACGGCGCTCAGCCGCCGGCTCGCCCCGTTCCGGCGCATCCAGCTGCGGGTGCGCAACCGGCTCGGCCAGTCCTTCGCCGAGCATGCGGCTGCCGTAGAGGCGATCCTGGCCGGCGACGAGGCGCTGGCCGCAGAGCGCATGCGCGCGCACGTGATCGTGCAGGGCGACCGCTTCTCCGATCTGATCCTGGGCCTGCGCCGCGACAGCGCGGCCGCCTGAGGGGGTTCACTCGTCCCGGTCGGGGAGGGGGCTGAGCTCGATCCGGTCGGCGCGCTCGCGCCAATCCTCGACGCCGTGATGGCGGGCGAACCGGATCGCGGCCGCGCGCTGGGCGCGTTCCGCGTTGCGGGCACGGGTGATCTCGACCGTTCCGACCATGAACGGCACCCCCATGATCTCCTTCGCGAACAGAACGCGGTATTGCGACATCGCCCGACCTCTCGCAGACGGAGATCGCGTCGACGGCGGGGCCACCTTCCCCAGGGTTTCCCCTCTCGCGGATCCTCGGCCGACTGGCGGGTCCGCGCGGACGGCTGCCCGGCCGGTCGCGATCGTGAAAAGTATCGGCGCAACACGCGCCGGGACCAAGCGAAATTTGCGTCCGTGGCCCGACACCCATCTGGTGACGATCCTGCCGGTGCGCAACCGCACGCGCCGATGCGGGGCAGCCATGCCGCCCGGGCGGGTGGGCCGCGCGCCCCGGGCCGGAGCCGGGCGGGTGCGGCGCGCTATTCTCCGGAGCACCTCCCGGGATCCCGCATGCCGTCCTTGTCCGCCGCGGCCTCCGCCGCGCCCGCGCCGCTCACCGCCGCCACGCGCCTCAGCCTCAGCCTGATCGCGGGCGGAGCGGTGGCGAACATCTACTACAACCAGCCGCTGCTCGCGGTGCTGGCGCAAGAATTCGGGGCATCGGCGTCGAGCCTCGTGCCCACCGCGACGCTCGCGGGCTACGGCCTCGGCATCCTCGGTCTCGTGCCGATGGGAGACCGCTACCCGCGCCGCAGCCTGATCGTCGGACAACTGCTCGTGCTGGCGGCGGCCCTGCTCGCCGCCGCCGCCGCCCCGGGCCTGGG
>NZ_JBKIBX010000030.1:70974-78372 GCF_046557895.1 Methylobacterium oryzisoli
GCCCCGGGCCTCGCCGCCCTGGTGGCGGCGAGCTTCCTGATCGGCGTGCTGTCGACGGCGGCCCAGCAGGCGGTGCCCTTCGCCGCCGAACTCGCGCCCGACGCGACCCGCGGGCGGATGGTCGGGCAGGTGATGACCGGGCTCCTGCTCGGCATCCTGCTCGCGCGCACGCTGAGCGGTTTCGTCGGCGGCTGGTTCGGCTGGCGGGCGATGTTTTCCGCCGCGGCCGGGCTGTCGGTGGGGCTCGCCCTGCTCGCCGGGCTGACGCTGCCGCGCATTCCGGCCGCGACTGGGCTGTCCTACGGCCGGCTGATGGCCTCGGTGGTCGATCTCGCCCGCAGCCAGCCGGCCCTGCGCCGCGCCGCGCTCTCGCAGGCGCTGCTGTTCGCCGCCTTCAACGCCTTCTGGACCAGCCTCGCGCTGTTCGTGGAGGGACCGCCCTTCGGGCTCACCCCGGCGGGCGCGGGGCTCTTCGGGCTGATCGGGGCGGCCGGCGCCCTGTGCGCGCCGCTCGCCGGGCGCTTCGCCGACACCAAGAGTCCGCGGCCCGTGGTGATCGGCGGCGCCGCGCTCACGCTCCTGGCCTTCGCGGTGTTCGGGCTCTTCGGCGGCCGGGCCCTGGCGGGCATCGTGGCCGGCGTGCTCCTGATCGACATCGGCATCAACACGGCGCTGATCGCCAACCAGACCCGGGTCTACGCGCTCGCGGCCGGGGCGCGGGGCCGGATCAACACCGTGTTCTTCACGGCGATCTTCGTCGGCGGCGCGCTCGGCGCCTCGGCGGGCACCCGCGCCTTCGCGGCCGGCGGCTGGCCGCTCCTGTGCCTCGTGGGCGGTGCCTTCGCGGGGGCCGCGCTGCTGGTGCCGCTGATCGAGGGGAAGGATGGTCCGCCGCGGGCCTGACCCAGCGGCCGGCTCTCACCCGGCCCCACCGTCCTGCCGCGGGACCCCGTCTTCCCGTGCGGCAGAAGCATGGCAAGCGGCCCATGCGGCGGCATGGCAAGAGCCAAGAAATTGCCGTTCAACTCAGGTCTGAGGTGGAATCTCAGACGCCGGAATAGATGAACTCATCAAGTGATCCGCGAGAATGCGGGCCGGTCCCGGGAGTGCATCCGCGGCGCGAGCGACGAGCCGCAACTGCCGCAAGGCCCACGGCTCGTCGATGGCGATGCCGAGCACGCCGAACTGTTTTAGGTAAGGAACGATCATGCGATCGGGCATCACGTTCACCGCGAGACCTGCTGCGACGAGCCGGCGGGCGGCGTCCATGGATGTGACGCGGTAGCGGTAGTCGGGTTTGCGACCGAGATCCTGGGCCGCCTCCGTCAGGAGCAGCGACAGCGCCCCGATCTCCAGCACGTCGACGAGGGGATGCTCCAGCACCTCGGCGAAACGCAAAGCGGTCCGGCTTGCCAGCGGGTGGTCGAGCGAGACGATGGCGAGCAGCCGGTCCTCACGCCACGGTCGCGCGTCCAGGCCTGCGGGAATCCGCGCCTTGGTCGTGACGATGCCGATATCCGACCGCCCCTCGATCAACTCCTGCAGGATCAGGGCGCTGGTCAACTCGCGCAGCTCCACGACGATGCGCGGGTGCAGGCGACCGAACGAGGCGAGGCGATCGGCCAGGTCGTGCCCGCCGATGCAGGAGGCGGTGGCGAGGAGCCGCACGCTGCCGCCGCCGCCCGCCGCGAACGCATCCATATCCCCTTCGAGCCGGCGCGCCAGATCCATCAGGCTGCGGGCGTGGCGCGCGAAGACCTCGCCGGCCGCCGTGGGGACGATTCCGCGAGCATGCCGCTTGATGAGGCCGACGCGGGCCTGAGCCTCCAGCATCTGGATGCGCTTGGCGGCGGCCGAGTTGGCGATGCCGCACCGCTCGGCCGCCTTGGCGATGCTGCCGAGGTCGATGGCCGTCAGGAGCAGCCGCAGGCTCGTCCAATCCGGCGGTGACGTGCTCACGGTGAAGCTCCGGTGACCCATGGGTAGCATCCGCGCTTCGCGGAAGCTGACCCCGTGAATAAGCGATTCTCATCCGCAGTATACGGACGTATTCCCGGATCAAGAAATCATCCGGTGAGGAAACGATGTCCACGGACGGCAAGCACCGCACCGTCGCCCTTCGCGAGGTCGGCCCCAGGGACGGGCTGCAGATGGCGAAGGCGATCATGCCGACAGCTTCCAAGCTCGCCTGGATCGACGCCATGGCGACCGCCGGCGTGAGCGAGATGGAAGTCGCGAGCTTCGTGCCGCCCAGCATCATGCCTCAGATGGCCGATGCGGCCGAGGTGACGCGGGCGGTGCGGCAGCGCCACCCGGCCCTGACCGTCATCGCCCTCGCGCCGAACCTCAGGGGCGCGCAGAACGCCGCCGCGGCCGGTGCGCAGGTCATCGTCGTGCCGGTCTCGGCCAGCGAGGCCCACAGCCGCGCCAACGTTCGCCGCAGCCGCGACGAGCAGGTGGCCGAGGTCGCCCGCATCACGGCCCTCGCGGCCACGCTCGGACCCGATCGGCCGCGGATCGAGGCTGGGATCTCCACCGCCTTCGGCTGCTCGCTCCAGGGCGCCGTGCCCGAGGACGACGTGGCGCGCCTCGCGAGCGCCCTGGCGGAGGTGGGCGCCGACACGGTCAGCCTCGCCGACACGCTCGGCTACGCCGTTCCCGCGCAGGTGAAGCGGCTGGTCCGCTGCCTGCGCGCCGAGGTCGGGGCAGGACGCTTCGGCCATCTGCACCTGCACGATACCCTCGGGATGGCCCTCGCCAATGCCTATGCGGGCCTCGAGGAGGGCGTGCGCGGCTTCGATGCCGCTCTCGGCGGCCTCGGCGGCTGTCCGTTCGCTCCGGGCTCGGTCGGCAACGCGGCGACCGAGGACCTCGTCTACCTGCTCGAATCCGAGGGTCACGACACCGGAATCGACCTGCCGGGCCTCATCGCGGCGCGGGCGCTGCTCGCCGACCTGCTTCCGTCCGAACGTCTCCACGGGCGCCTCGCCGCCGCAGGCGTTCCGCGCACCTACCACCCTGCGGCAGCGGCACGCGCCTCATTCCTTGAGGCCGCACACTGATCGTCAGCGAGGACAACGCCATGTCGCACGACGCCAAATCTCACGACACCACGTCTCACGCCCCTCGCACAGCTCAGCGCCTGCCCTTGTCCGGCATCCGGGTCATCGAGTTCAGCCACATGGTCATGGGGCCGAGCTGCGGCATGATCCTGGCCGATCTCGGCGCCGACGTGATCAAGATCGAGCCTGCCCCCGGCGGGGACAACACCCGGCGGCTGACCGGACCCGCGGTCGGCTTCTTCCCGGCCTTCAACCGCAACAAGCGCAGCCTGTGCGTGGACCTGAAGTCCCCGGACGGCCTCGCGCTCGTGCGCAGGCTCGCCGTCGATGCCGACGTCGTGGTGGAGAACTTCCGCCCCGGCGCCATGGACAGGATGGGGCTCGGGCGCGAGGCGCTCCAGGCCGACAATCCCGGCCTCGTCTACTGCTCGCTCAAGGGTTTTCTGCCCGGGCCCTACGAGCACCGCGCGGCGCTGGACGAGGTGGTGCAGATGATGGGCGGCTTGGCCTACATGACCGGCCCGCCCGGTCGTCCCCTGCGCGCCGGCTCGTCGGTGAACGACATCATGGGGGGGCTGTTCGGCGCCCTCGCGGTGCTCGCGGCGCTTCGCGAGCGCGATCTCACCGGCCGGGGCGGCCTCGTCCAGTCCGGCCTGTTCGAGACCAACATGGTGCTGATGGCCCAGCACATGGCCCGCACCGCCGTCGAGGGACGCGATCCGCCCCCCTTCGGCGATCCCGCGATGAGGAAGCCGTGGCCGCTCTACGACATCTTCGACACACGCGACGGCGAGCAGGTGTTCGTCGGGGTGGTCACCGAGACCCAGTGGCGCGGCTTCTGCGACGCCTTCGCGCTCGACGATCTCGCGCAGGATCCGGCCCTCGCGCGCATGGCGGACCTCGCGGCGGCTCGCCCCCGCATCCTGGCCCGGGTGGGAGCGGTGTTCGCGACGCTCGACAAGGCGGAACTGATGGCGCGCTGCGAGGCGCTCGGGCTGCCCTTCTCGCCGATCAACCGGCCCGGCGATCTGTTCGACGATCCGCATCTCCTCGCGTCCGGCGGCCTCCTGCCCACCGACCTCACCCGGGCGCGGCCCGACGAGGCCTTCCGGCCGGCCACGGACAATGCGGGCCTGCCCGCCCTGCCGATCTCCCTGTTCGACGGCCGTCCCGGTCTCACGCGCCAGCCCCCGCGGGTGGGCGAGCACGGGCGGGACATCGCCCGGGAGCTCGGTCTGCGCGAGGACGAGGTGGCGGCGCTCATCGAGGCCGGCGTCCTGGTGGCACCGGACGTGCCCGCGATGGAGCCGACCTGATCGAAGTAGAGACGGCCGTTCGCGGCGTCACCGTACCGCCAAAAAGCCAAATCCCAGAGAAGATCACGCCTAGGCTCCGTCGACACGGCGAGCATTCGGCCTGCTTCTCATGCCCAGAAACCGTCTATCTCAGCGCAAGGTCCAAGACATCCTGCTGGATCGCTGAACGACGAAGCCGTGCATCTGTCGAACAACGGGCGGCGAACAGCCCGGATCGATCCATCCGGAGGAATTCATGAAAGCGATCTCTGTCACCGACGTCGGCGTGGTCGCCGACGCGACGGCTCCGCCGCAGAGCGAGGCCGGCGCGGCCGCGATCTCCGCCCGGCTCGACCGGCTTCCGGCATCTCGGCCGATCTGGCGGGTCGTCGTGCTGATCAGCCTCGGCCTGTTCTTCGAACTCTACGACCTCTTCCTCACCGGCTACGTGACGCCCGGTCTGGTCAAGGCCGGCATCCTCAGCGCCAAGGCCGCGTCCCTCTCCGACGCAACGTCGCCCTGGCACTTCATCACGCTCCTGTTCTCCGGTCGGGCGAGCTTCATCGCCGCCCTCTTCTCCGGTCTGTTCATCGGCACGCTCTGCTGCGGCTTCCTGGCGGACCGGTTCGGCCGCAAGGCGGTCTTCACCTACTCGCTGCTGTGGTACTCGGCTGCGAACGCCATCATGGCCTTCCAGTCCACGGCGTTCGACGTCAACCTCTGGCGCTTCATCGCAGGGCTCGGCATCGGCGTCGAGATCGTCACCATCGGCAGCTACATCACCGAGCTGGTGCCCAAGCACATGCGGGGGCGCGCCTCGGCACTGTCGCAGGCCATCGGCTTCCTCTCCGTCCCGGTGGTCGCCTTCCTGTCCTACCTGCTGGTGCCGACGGCCCCCCTTGGGTTCGACGGCTGGCGCTGGGTCGTGCTGGTCGGCGCCGGAGGCGCCCTGGTGATCTGGTGGATCCGCCGCAGCCTGCCCGAGAGTCCCCGCTGGCTCGCCTCGAAGGGGCGGATCGCCGAGGCCGATGCCATCCTGCGTCAGCTCGAGAGCAAGGTTCGCCAGGAGACCGGCCGGACCCTGCCCGCGCCGGAGCCGGTCGCGGTCGCGGCGGCCGAGACGGAGCGGTTCAGCGACATCTGGAAGCCGCCGTATCGCCGGCGCACCGTGATGATGCTGATCTTCCATGTTTTTCAGACGGTCGCCTATTACGGCTTCGCGAACTGGGTGCCGTCCCTGCTGATCAAGCACGGCATCACCGTCACCACGAGCCTCGGCTACACCAGCATCATCGCCCTGGCCGCGCCGGTCGGCCCCCTGATCGGGCTCTTCGTCGCCGACCGGTACGAGCGCAGGACCGTGATCCTCGCCATGGCGGGCATCATCGTGGTCGCCGGCCTCGCGTTCTCGCAGCAGACCGACATGCTCGGCATCCTGATCGCCGGTCTCACCATCACGCTGGCCGCCAACACGCTCTCCTTCACCTACCATGCCTATCAGGCCGAGCTCTACCCGACGCGCATCCGCGCCCGGGCCGTCGGCTTCGTGTATTCGTGGAGCCGGTTCTCCGCGATCTTCACGGCGTTCATCCTCGAATACCTGCTGAACCACGCCGGCGTGACGGGCGTGTTCCTCTTCACCTCCACCTGCATGGTCATCACCATGGTGGCGGTCGGCGTCCTCGGTCCCCGCACCAAGGATGTCTCCCTGGAGACTCTGTCCCGGTGAGAGCCCGCTCCGGACCGGTCGCGAGGCGCCCGGTCCGGAGTGCAACGGGTTCTGCCCGCTCCGTCGAACAGTCGATCCATCCCGACCCCAACCGATGCCGCAGGCCGGTCCCGGCGATCGACAGCCCCTTCCGGCCACCCATCCTCCAGGAGGACACCATGGGACCCTTCCCGCACGACGCACCGCCCGCCACCATCAGCGCCCACAATCCCGCCGGCACGGACGGCTTCGAGTTCGTCGAATTCGCGCACCGCGATCCCGCACTGCTCGAAAAGCTGTTCGAGAGCATGGGCTTTGCCGAGGTGGCGCGCCACAGGAGCCGCGACATCTCGCTCTATCGGCAAGGCGACATCACCTACGTCGTCAACCGGGAGCGCGAGGGCCATACCGGCCGCTTCGTCGACGCGCACGGCCCCTGCGCCGCCGCCATGGCCTGGCGGGTCGTCGATGCGCGGCACGCCCTCGCGCGGGCCGTCGAACTCGGCGCCACGGAATACAGGGGGTCGTACAAGACGATCGATGCGCCGGCGGTTCTCGGCATCGGCGGCTCGCTGCTCTACTTCGTCGATCGCTACGGCGCGAAGGGCTCGCCCTACGCGGCCGACTTCGTCTGGCTGGGCGAGGAAGACCCCAAGCCCTTCGGCGTCGGCTTCTTCTACCTCGATCACCTGACGCACAACGTCCGGCGCGGCAACATGGACACGTGGTACAAATTCTACGCCGAGACGTTCAACTTCCGCGAGATCCGCTACTTCGACATTTCCGGCAAGCTCACCGGCCTGACCAGCCGGGCGCTGACGTCGCCGTGCGGCAAGATCCGGATTCCGATCAACGAGAGCGCGGACGACAAGAGCCAGATCGAAGAATACCTGAACGAGTACAAGGGCGAGGGCATCCAGCACATCGCCGTGGCGACGAACGACATCTACGCGGCCACCGACGCGATCGCGGCGCGCGGGCTGGAGTTCATGCCGGGACCGCCGGACATCTACTACGCACGCTCGCACGCGCGGGTCAGCGGCCACACCGAGCCCCTCGACCGGCTGAAGAAGCACGGCATCCTGATCGACGGCGAGGGCGTGGTGGACGGCGGCATGACGCGCATCCTCCTGCAGATCTTCTCCAAGACGGTGATCGGGCCGATCTTCTTCGAGTTCATCCAGCGCAAGGGCGACGACGGCTTCGGCGAGGGCAACTTCAAGGCCCTGTTCGAGTCGATCGAGGCCGACCAGATCCAGCGCGGCGTGCTGACGACGTAGGACCGGGCGCCGCCGGCGGGGGCGGGGCTCACCGCCGACGGTGGTGCCCGACG
>NZ_JBKIBX010000030.1:78453-80543 GCF_046557895.1 Methylobacterium oryzisoli
GGGGCTCACCGCCGGCGGCGAGCCTCGACGCGGCGGGCGTGCTGAATCAACGATTCAGCGCATCGCCCAGTCCTGTCATTCGGCGTCGGGTTGCCGCGAGGGATGCGCTGCCTGGAAGGCAGGATCGGCCTCCGCACGGGCAGCAGCGCGCGCGATCTTCGGGAAAGCCTCCATCGCCACGGCGAAACGGCGGGCCGCGTAGACCTGCGGAACCAGATACACGTCGGCGAGGCCGGGTGCGGCTCCGAAACAATAGGCCTCGCCCTCGATCAGCGACTCGATCGCGGAAAAACCGTCAACGATCCACCGCGCGATCCAGGCGCCGACCTCCTCCTCCGGACGGCCGAGATCGCGCCGCAGATGGTTCAGGGGTCCGACGTTGTGCAGCGGATGGATGTCGCAGCCGATGATCGCCGCCACCGCTCTCACCCGGGCGCGGTCGACGGGATCCGCCGGGAGCAAGGGCGGTTCCGGATAGACCTCCTCCAGGTACTCGATGACGGCCGGCGACTGGATCAGCACGCGGCCGTCGTCGAGGGCGAGGGCCGGCACGCGCTGCTGCGGGTTGATCTGCCGATAGGCCTCGCTGTGCTGCTCGCCCCCGTTCCGCACGAGGTGGACGGGCACCTGCTCGGGCGCCAGGCCCTTGAGGGCGAGGGCGATGCGCAGCCGGTAGGACGACGTCGAGCGCCAGTAGCCGTAGAGCTTCATGCGACCGCTCCGAGGATCTCCGCCCGGCACTCGCCGAAGCCGATCGACGCGAAGCCGTCGCGCACCGCGCGGGCCCGCAGGATCACCTCGTCGCCGTCCTCAAGGAACCGGCGCTCCTCGCCGGAGGCGAGCCGGAGCGGCTGTCTGCCGCCGAGAGTCGCCTCGACGAGGCTGCCGCAGGCCTCCAAGTCCGGGCCGGAGATCGTGCCCGTGCCGAGCAGGTCGCCCGGCCGCAGATCGCAGCCGCCGCTGGTGTGGTGGGCCACCATCTGCGCCACGGTCCAGTACATGTGCCGCGTGTTCGACGCCGAGATCCGGTGAGGGGCGAGCCCGGCCTCGCGCAGGCCGGGCGTCATCAGAAGGACGTCGAGCCGGATGTCGAAGGCACCCAGGCGCTGGTCGGCCTCGTCGGTGAGGTAGGGCAGCGGGCGCGGATCGCCCTCCGGCCGGGGCGCTTGCGCGATCCGGAAGGGAGCGAGCGCCTCCGCGGTGACGATCCAGGGCGAGATGGTGCTGGCGAAGTTCTTGGAGAGGAACGGCCCGAGCGGCTGGTATTCCCAGGCCTGGATGTCCCGGGCCGACCAGTCGTTGAGCAGGCAAACACCCGCGACGTGCGCGTGCGCCTCGCCGATCGAGATCGGCTCGCCGAGCGCATTGCCGGGGCCGATCCAGACCCCGAGTTCGAGTTCGTAGTCGAGCCGGCGCGAGGGACCGAAGACCGGCTCCGCCGCGTCCGGCGGCTTCGACTGCCCGCGCGGGCGGCGCACCGGGATGCCGGAGGGCCGGATCGAGGAGGCGCGGCCGTGGTAGCCGATCGGCACGTGCTTGTAGTTCGGCAGGAGCGGGTTGTCGGGCCGGAATTGCTTGCCGATGTTCTCCGCGTGGTGGATGCCGACGTAGAAGTCGGTGTAGTCGCCGATCGTGGCCGGCAGGTGCAGCTGGGCGGCCGCCGCATCGTGGAGGAGCGGCGCGACCTGATTCCGCGCGGGAGAGCCCTCGGCGAGGAGCTCGGACAGGCGAGCCCGCAACGCCCGGCGCGGTCCCGCGCCGAGCCCCAGGAGACCGTTGAGGGTCGCTCCCGCCGCCTCGACCGCATCGGCAGCCGTCCCCGACAGCAGGTTCGCGGCGAGCAGCGCCGGCAGGTCGAGGATGCGCTCGCCGATCGCGACGCCCGCTCGCGGTGCCTCGCCGTTCGGCGAAAACACGCCGAGCGGCAGGTTCTGGATCGGGAAATCCGCGTGGCCGTCCGCCCCCGGAACCCAGCTGCGCAGGGCCGGAGCGTGGGTGTGATCGATCGCGCTCATCACCGCGCCTCCGGCCGGTTCGGGTCGAAGTGACGCGCCAGCGCCCGGCCGTAGTCGCCGTAATCCCGCTGCAGC